>PIVS01000382.1 GCA_003353855.1 Desulfobacteraceae bacterium | reverse complement strand
CAATGATTTACACCCATACGGTTAAATCAAAAACATTGAAGAATGCTGAAAGTCCTCTGGATCTCTGGGAGGAATTTTCAATATAGCTCCGCCCCTTCGAATACATGGAATCGCACACCGTGATAGCATTACTCTGAGTATCTATATAAGAGTAAAAACCAAAGGTCAACAGCTAAAGAATGTTCCCCACTGCCAATGGGTTTTCAGTATTCCCAAACGATTAAGGATTTATTTTCTTTATGACCGCAAATTACTGGCAAAGCTTAGTATCTGTGGATGGAAGGTGATCAGTACATATTAAAAAATCTGTTGTGTCATATGATGATGCTGTTCCCGGAGCCAGCATTGCTGCGCAGACCTAGGGTGATTTTCAAAATTACAATCCACATCTCCATGCCATTGTTTGTGATGGATGTTTTCTGGATGATGGCAGTTTTCGCACGGCACCCGGCTTTATGCTGGAAGACCTTGAGGGGGCTTTTCAGTATGAAGTATTGAAAATGCTCAAAAAAGATGGGAAGTCCCGAAAAGTTTTTTGATGGTATTCCAGCTATCATACCGAGAATAATGTCTTCCAAAGAATGCCGGAAAAATTGGGCTCGATTAATCCAGAAAGTGTATGAAGTAAATCCATTGATTTGCAAAAAATGCCAGGGACCAATGAAAATCATTAGTTTTATTGAAGAAATTGAAACCATAGAAATGATTTTGCGGCATCTGGGACTTTGGGATATACGCAACCATGATCCTCCTCCACCTACCCCGGTTTACTCTGAATTGATTTGTGGAATTACCGTTGAACTATGCTCAAAATCAGAAAGAATTTGATAATTTTCGATCTTTTTAAACAAAATTAAGATCATTTCCATCACCTCATTTTAATACCCATATTTTATTTCAAGAATATTCTGACCCGATCTGGATCGGGTACATATTTCAACTTAAGGAGGCAGACAACGTATGCGCTCAGCTCGACTTGACGGCGTCTCAAGCAACACATATCCTCGGATGGCTTGAACACAGAGCCGCAGGAGCCGAGGTTGTCGTGCTTGCACCCGCCACCACAAGAATACCTGGCTGAACACTTGCGGCATTCCTCTACGAATGTCAACGGCGATTGATGATATTTTTCCCGATCCAGGTCACTATCAAACACACTGCCCGGCTTATAGGCGTCCATGCCGACAAAGCGGTGACAAAGATAGACATCTCCGGTGCAGGCGACCCCTACCATCCTCAAACCGGCCCCGCACGGATACCGTTTTTTAACGTTGTGTGCAAAGGATAGCAGTCCATGGTGCAGTTGCGAGGTTAACATGAACCGCTTCAAAAATTGACTGTCTTTGTTTTTGGTATGTTTTATCCATGTTTCAGCTTCTTGTTCCATGAGCTTCAATAAGCCGCCTAAATCCCTATCCGGTTTTGTTTCCATCAAATTATTTCCAGACAGGGACCCAGAGACCGGCGCAACACCTACTTCCATGAAACCGATTTCCAGGAGGGCATTTTGGACCAACCGCGGGTCAGTATGGCCGGTGATTACGGCATGGGCAAGCGTCCCGGGACATTTTTCAAGCAGCTTTTTTAGTTTGGGTACAGTAACATCATAAGAGCCTTTGCCATTTGCAAATGACCGCTGGGCATCCTGTATCTCCCTGGGGCCGTCAAAACTGACTGTGGTTGATATGTCGTGTTCTTTGATAAAGGCGATCTTTTCGTCATCCAACAGGGTGGCATTAGTGGTAGTGTAAAAATCTACTGCTTTATTCACTTCCCGGACTCTTTTTTTGGCGTATTTGGTGACCGCCTTCATCATGGGAAACTCTAAAAACGGTTCCCCTCCGAAAAAGCCTACATGTATCTTTTTTTTCTTGCCAGACTGCTCTATCAGAGATTACAGGACTGAGTTAGAAAAAGTGCGATATTGATTATTGGCTTGCCCACCGCCATTTGTAATCAGACCAAGCGTTCTGAGGTGTTCTGCCATGCCGGATTGCAATGCAGCGCCTGACTCGGCATTGAACTTCCCAAGTACCCCGGCGGTATTTTCATCGACAGATTGGGCGCGCATTCCTTCAATATCGATTACACACCGGCAACCTCGATGCTCAAACAGATGAAACGGTCTAATATCCATTACGGACCTGCCGGTTGTGGGGCGGGCTGGACGGACTGGTCTCCCGGGGAGGAGGCGTCAAACGCTATATGGTCTACGTCCTCAAACAATTTGTGGATCAGCGGCATCCAATTACCGTGGGCGTGAGGGATCGGCGGTCTAAGACGGGTTCTCCTAACACGCCTTGGTGGGTGGTGTCAACAATGTAACCCCCTTGTTTTTAAAAAGATATCGATTATTTTAATAGACAAAAATATCATGAATTTAACTTCACATTATTGAAGTAAATGATAATGAATTATAGAAGATGACATACTTTTAGGTGATTTGATAAAGCCGACCCCATGGCGGCAATATTCCTGCGGCTTTTACTGACCACCCTCTGTATTCTGCCCTTTGCAGGCCAACTTGTCCCCTGCGCCTCATTGGGGGGCCTTTGGTCTCTATAATTACGGCATCAGGATAATTTCAGTATCCCGGGCCTCTATCTGCATCAAACTGATCCCCGTGATTGCCATCATCCTTGGCTGGATATTCCTGGAAGAAGCCCTGAATCTTAAACAGGGTATAGCCGTCGGAATTGTTATCTTTGGAGAGGTATTGAGTAACCATAACAGCTCTAATTTAAAGTTTTTTTCTTTTGGTATTGGATTTTTTAAAAGCGTCATGGTAATTTAGCTGATTTTATAATGGACTTCATACAATAGGCGTTTACTAAATAAAGAAGGTGTACTGATGAGTTTATTCATAATTGATACTGAAAGATGTGATAAAGATGGTATTTGTGCCATTGAATGCCCTGCTCATATTATCGAAATGACAGAAGATGGCCCGGTCCCGACAGTTGGTGCCGAAAAATTTTGTATAGGTTGCGGCCATTGTGTGGCAATTTGCCCTAAGGGGGCGTTCAGTCTTAGGTTTCTGTCTGCCGGCCAGTGCATGCCCATTGAAAAAGATAAGCTGCTTGATGCGGATCACACAGAGCATTTTTTAAGATCCCGAAGGTCCATAAGAAGGTACAAGAATAAACCTGTTCCCAGGGAACTCTTTGAAAAAGCCCTGGCAATTTCATGCTGCGCCCCCACGGGCAGTAACCGGCAAACCGTAAAATGGCTGGTCATAGACAAGAGAGCAGATGTTCAGAAAATTGCTGCACATGTGATCGATTGGATGCAATATGTTCAAAAAAACCATCCTCAAATTGCCCAGACCCTGAATATGGAAGCCTTGATTAGCCAGTGGGATCAGGGGACAGACCGAATTTGCAGGGATGCCCCCCAGCTTGTAATTGCCTATGCATCCGATGAGTTTGGCAGCGGGGCGGCTGATTGTCATACTGCCCTTGCCTATCTGGAACTTGCATTGCCGGGGGTTGGCCTTGGAAGCTGCTGGGCCGGATATGTCAACTATGCGGCCAGCCAATGGCCCGCCCTTGCAAAGGAGCTGAAAATACCCGAAAAACACAGCCTCCACGGTGCGCTCATGGTGGGATTTTCAAAATTCAAGTATCCCAGGGCCCCCAAAAGAAATGCCCCTGATATCCGGTATCATGCTTGATAATATATCCATATGTGCAGGGAGGCGCGCCATTGAAATCATTCGGGATGAGGGGCTGGATCTGTCCCGGGTAAAAGTGCTTGCCGGAGCCTCCGGCTCGGCTAAATTTCTTGTGCTAACCGGAATTGACAGGGTATTGATCTCTTTATTCAAGAACAGGACAGATCCGCTTTATCTTATTGGAACTTCAATCGGTGCCTTTCGAATGGCAGCCTTTTGCCAGAAAGATCCTTTGGCTGCCATTGGGACACTTGAAAAAGAATATATTGCCCAGCAGTATAACCTGCGCCCCACAAGGGAAGAGGTCTCCTTGGAAACCAAAAGAATCCTGGATGCCTATATTGATGATAAAGAGATAGCCGACATCCTCAATCATCCCTTCATGAAGATTGGCTTTCTGTCCAACAAATGCAAGGGGTTTCTTAAACATGACCACCTTTTTCTCCAATGGCTTGGCCTCACACTTGCGGCGGGTGTGAATCTTTTAAGCCGGAACCGGCTTGGACATTTTTTGGAAAGAGCTCTCTTTTGCGGGCCGGGCACCCCCCCGCCCTTTGCGTCCATGGATCAGTTTCCCATGAACCGCTATGACCTGACCCCATCCAATTTCAAATCCGCCCTATTGTCTTCGGGATCTATCCCCGCTGCAATGGAGGGGGTTTGCGACATTGAGGGTGCACCCGGACTTTTTCGGGATGGCGGAATTCTTGACTATCACCTGGACATCCCCTTTTTACCCAATTCAGACGGGCTTGTTTTATACCCTCATTTTTATGAAAAAATCACACCGGGATGGTTTGATAAGGGCCTGCACCGCAAACCCGCCCCCCGCCACATGGAAAATGTGGTGCTTGTTGCCCCATCAAAAAAGTTTGTAAATCATCTGCCATTTAGAAAGATACCCGATAGAAAGGATTTTACAACCTTCAAAGGAAAGGATGAACAGCGCCGGACATATTGGAGAATCGTCCTTGAAAAAAACGTCCTCTTGGGTGACCAGTTTTTTGAAGCTGTACAGTCCGGAAAAATAAGGCAGATTGTAAAGCCCTTGTAAAAACCAGGTGCCATTACCGCCAGGAGAACTTTTTTTCAAGAAGGGCAATGGTCCGGGACAGAGAAAAGGTAAGGATAAAATATAGACAGGTAATGGTAATCCAGATTTCAAAGGTCAAAAAGGTGGCTGCCATCAATTCCATGCCCTGGAATGTTAACTCCTGGATGGAAATCACCGAGACAATGGCAGAATCCTTGATGGTTGAAATAAACTGACCGGCCAGGGGAAACGCCACCCGACGAAATGC
>PIVS01000935.1 GCA_003353855.1 Desulfobacteraceae bacterium | reverse complement strand
ACAAGACAAGGAAAAACCCATGACATATCAGCAAGAATTCATTGAATTTTTAGTCCAATGCAATGCCTTAAAATTTGGTGAATTTGAATTAAAAAGCGGCCGGATTGCCCCCTACTTCATCAATACCGGCATGTTTGACACCGGCAGCAAAATCAAGAAGCTTGGCACCTATTACGCCAAAGCCATCCAGGAACACTTTGGAAAAAAATTTGACGGAATATACGGACCCGCCTATAAGGGAATCCCCCTGTGTATTACCGCGGCTGCTGCCCTGTCTGACATGGGCCTTGACAAAGGATATGTGTTTAACCGGAAAGAAGCCAAAACCTATGCAGACAAAAGTGCGGTGGTGGGCATGCCCTTAACCCCGGCCACCCGGCTGGTTTTGGTGGATGATGTCATCACCTCGGGCAAGGCCATCCGGGAATCCCTAGAAATTTTAAAAGCCTGTGACAATCCACAGGTTATGGGGATTGTCATCAGTGTCAACCGCCAGGAAAAGGGAAAAACAGACCAAAACGCCCTGAAGGAAGTCGAAATTATCCTTGGTATCCCCATTTTTTCCATTGTCACCATTTCAGATATCATTGGTTATCTTCACAATAAAAAAATTGACGGCCAAGTGGTTCTCGATGATGCCATGTTTGGGAAGATTAATGCCTATCTTGAAGAATACGGTACAAATTAGCCCTGGGATTCATCGGTTTACAATATAAGAGCAGGGTTGTTTAATATTTACCTATTAACCATATTAGGAAGATTGCACCATGGACAGACATAAGAAGTCTTGTCAATATATTATAGACAAGTATGACACTCATTTACCTGTCCCTGGTGTGCCTGCTGGTCTATTTATGGGTGGGACCAGAGTTAAAAAACAGGCAATTTGTATTTGATCGAACCCGGGAAACCTATCAGACCGCAAGCTACATCTATGAAAAAAACAAGCCCCTCCTGCCCACGGAAAAAATCAAAGAGCTGATCCACGATACCTTGTTTGCAGCAGCCTGGGATAACGGCAAGGGATACTATTTTGTCGAAGACATGACGGGCAGACCGATCCCCTTGGTACCGGACCAGGTTATTGCAAAGAAGGCCAAGGAGTGTTAAATTACAGACCTCGTATAGAAGGCATCGAATTTGTAGTTGTGTTTCTTTAAGATAAGGCATTCGGCCATTTTTTGGACATTCGGTATGGGTTAAAATATTAAATATTGGACAATCTACAT
>PIVS01000934.1 GCA_003353855.1 Desulfobacteraceae bacterium | reverse complement strand
GCCAGAGCACTTGGACTATGGCAATTCATACCCTCCACCGGCCATAAATTCGGCCTTAGCCGCAATCATTACATTGACGAGCGCATGGACCCTGAAAAATCAACCCTGGCCGCCATTGCGTATCTAAAAGAGCTTCACAATCTTTTCGGAGACTGGACCACTGCACTGGCTTCCTATAACTGCGGCGAATACAGGGTTCTTAGAACCATTCGCCAACAGAAGATCAACTATCTGGACAATTTTTGGGACCTATATCAAAACCTTCCCAGGGAAACCTCCAGGTATATTCCCCGATTCCTGGCAACCATTCATATTATAAACAATCTTGAAAAATACAATATGAAAATCAATAACCCCCTGGCCCCCATTGAATATGAATCATTCGAGGTAAAAAAACAGGTTCGTTTAGAGGATATTGCCAAAGAAATCGGTGTTACCACCAAGCTGCTGACACAATTAAATCCTGAATTGCGGTATGCACTGCTCCCGCCGGAAACATACAAACTAAAAATACCAAAAGAGAAATCCTCTATTTTTCTTAGCAAACTTGATAAAATCAAGGCAACCTATTCTCCCCCGCCAATGTACGTTTACCACAGGGTTAGAAAAGGTGATACCCTGTCAGGCATTGCCAGAAAATATAAAACCTCAGTCAAGACTATTTCCCGTGCAAACAATATTTCTAAAAGTCATAAAATTATTGCCGGAAAAGTCTTAAAAATTCCAAGCCGGAAATATGGAAACAGCATGAACATTGCCGCTTCCGGCACGAACAAAGGGATAAGCGCAGAAAAACCGATCCGATACAAAGTTAACCGGGGTGACAATTTGTGGATTATTGCCAACCGGTTTTCCACAACGACCAAACAGATCATGGTACTTAACAAATTGCCCAATACTAATTTACACATAGGGCAGACCTTATATATAACACCTAACAAGCAGGCTGCCTCAAAAAAAAGATCTGCCACCTACAGGGTAAAATCAGGCGATAGCCCCTTTTTAATTGCAAAACGATATAATATGAACTTAAATCGATTTCTTTCCTTGAATCATCTCGATAAAAGAAGTAAGATCTTTCCCGGACAAAAACTCAAAATAGAATAAAATACGCCCCCGTAGCTCAGTGGATAGAGCATTGGATTCCTAATCCATGTGCGCAAGTTCGATTCTTGCCGGGGGCACCACAACCCAATAAGCCCATGCCTAATAAAATAATCAAACCGGAA
>PIVS01000381.1 GCA_003353855.1 Desulfobacteraceae bacterium | reverse complement strand
GGTATGAAGAAGATACATACGGAAATGTCCCCTTGCCCATAAAAAAGGGAAAAGTCTATGTTTCTGCCAGTTATGTCAACCATCTATACCAGGCCTATATCTGGGCAACCCAGTATCCTTATATCGATTTTATTGTGGGCGGACCGGTTGCCTCTGAAAGATGTACCGGCCTGGATGGCTGGCAATCTGTCCATTTCAAGGTTGAAGGCCCATTGCCACCCAACCTGACCCTCACCGGCCAGTCCATTGAAAACCTGTTTAATGTGCCGGAATTTTCAGGCATTTGGAAGCTTGAGATCCCGGACAACATTCCTGTGGACAGTCGGATTTACTTTTCCTATACCCTGGAAAATTTATGCTATTGGAAAAAATGTCCCTTTTGCTCCATTGCCCAGCACAGCATGGAACACTTCAGGAAAAGAAAGCAGATAAACCTTGAATTCAAGGACATGGCGTTTCCAGGCCATAAAATAGTCCGCATCAATACCGGGTCCATCACCCCGGACCATATCAAACAAATCATCCCCAATCTTCCCAAGAACGACAAGATTGAATACCGGTATTTCATGCGGGCTGCAAAAGCGGAGACAAATGCACTAAAGCAGGTGGTAGGACAGCTTAATGGAAACATTCCGGCCACCACCCTGGGCTTTGGCATTGAATTTCCTTCGGACCGTATGTGGAAATATTTAAACAAGGGAACCCATATGGACGAGGTGATTGAAACCCTTGAATTCTGCATGGAAAGCGGTTTCAAGGTCAACGCCAATGTGATCCTGGGCTGGAACAATCTCATTGCCCAGGACCTTAAGGACCTTGCGGGCTTCATGGACAACCTGTCGAAACAGGCCGTCACCACCCTCCAGCTTCGGTGGCTTTTTGCCCATCCCTATACCAAAATTTATGACACCTATGAGGGGGTCGAAAACACCATAAAACTGGGCCCTTTTAATTGCGGATTCAATGTAATGGTGGATGACAGGCAAAAAAAATTGAACATGGCTGCCGCCAATATAATCAAAGCCAAATGCGATGACAAAAAGATCAAGCTGGAGGGCTATAAAAACCTGAAAAAAGGACAATAGCACAGAGATAATGTGGTTTTGAAAAAATGAATTGTAAAAGATGCCTGTAAGGTGTAGTCTGCTGCGATGTTATAGTTGTGAAGATGCTTGTTATAAAGAATCTTCACGCTGCCATAAAAAAACAGATGTTTAAAAGGAGCATCCTGTTTTTTTTATTCAGGTGGGGAATTGATTGGTAAACCCTCAATTAAAGGAAAAAAGATGAAAAAATTAATGATTATGGTTGCCGCTCTGGCAATGCTTGCAAGCTCTGCCTATGCGGCAGATTGGAATTTTTACGGCTCTGCCCGTATCTCAACTTTCTACTCATCAGTTGAAACAATTAATGCTGCTACAGAAGATGTGGACAGCTATAGCCAAGCTCTTCAGAGCAATGCCCGTATAGGTGCAAACGTTAAAGTTTCAGACGAATTGACCGGACGTTTCGAATATGGCGCAAGCGGTGGAAACGCCAATGTTCGTCTTCTTTATGGAGAATGGAACTTTGGTGCCGGCTCACTCCTCGTCGGTCAGGACTGGACCCCGTTGGTCATGTGGAATTCAAGCCAGGTATATGGGGTTGACAATGGTCTCTGGGGTGTGGGTGAGTATGGCGGACATCGTCTTGCCCAGATTAAACTTAAAATGGGCGCTTTCAGACTGGCTTTGATGGCACCTGATGTTGATTTTATTGTGGAAGGCGACAATCTTAATTCAGCGGTTACAACCGCCTACTCAACCGAAGTTAAAATACCTGCCATTGCATTAAAATATATTTACTCTGCTGATAACTATAACCTTAAGGGTATGGCTGGTTATAGTTCCTTTGAAATCTTAAATGCAGCCGGTGATAAAAGTGTTGATTCCTATGTTCTTGGTGTCGGCGCTGATATCTCCTTTGGTGCGTTATGGGTAGGTGCTTCAATCCATGGGGGCCGCAATGTTGGTAACCTGGGTAATGAGTGGGTTAATAATACGTATACCGGAACAGGTTATGCCTCATATGATGGTACTGTTCTGACAGATAACGATGCCATCGGGTATCAACTCGTTCTTGCTTATACAGTGAATGACATGTTCAGCCTTGAGGCGGGATATGGCCATTGTGAAACAGAGCTTGATGTGGCAGATTCTAGCGAAGATAAAGTAGATTCTTACTACTTTCAGACTCCCATCACCCTGGCTCCAGGCGTTGTGGTCATCCCCGAAATTGGTGTGTTTGACTTTCAAGAAGACAATCAGAAGAAAGAGACTTATTTTGGCGCCAAATGGCAGATCAACTTCTAATTTAAACAAAATTTACGCTTAATCAATACCACCTGAATATGAACGGGCTGGCGATCTTAAGGATCTCCAGCCCGTTTTTTTTTATTAAGTTTAACGGTCTATTTATAATGATGATTGGTCCACACAGAATACTTGTCAAAACTTGACATTGACAAAATCACTTTTTCTATTCTATAGATTGCTGGTTTTAAATCCCGATCTTCAAACCTTCTTTAAATAAAGGTCGAGGAGATATTTATCATCCCAACCGGTCAGGAACCGGCGGTTTTTGAAAAGGAAGATCATGGCACGCATTGAAATTAAAATGACAGACAATTTTGTCTTTGTGACGGAACTTGAAGTGAGAATGACTGATATCAACCCTGCAAATCATGTTGGCCATGATGCATTTGTCTCGCTTATTAATGAAGCACGGGTGCGATTTCTGGAGTATCTAGGTTTTCCTGGCCCAGGGGTTGGGAAAAAGGGGTTAATCATTGCTGATCTTGCTGTTTCATACAAGGAGCAGTCATTTTATAAAAACAGATTAAAGTTTGAAATCGGAGCAGGCGACTTTAACAAATATGGCTGTGATCTCTTTTACAGGGTAACCAACATGAAAACAGGCGGCCTGGTTCTCCTTGCAAAAACCGGTATAGTTTTTTTTGACTATTCCAAAAACAGGGTAACCAATATCCCAGAGGCATTTGTCTCCCATTTCAACTAATATCCCCGGGCAATAGAGCATCACGAGCTCCGTTCACACAAACGACTTATTACATTCGGTTGATCGGGTATTCAAGCGAGAATGCATAGACAAATCAACACCCAACACCAAGCTTCTTCCTAACAAGGCCTTTTCATATTGGAACGAAAAGGTTACAATACAACTTGTTTAGACTGTAAAGATGCCTTTTACGGTGAGACAGAAATGGTATATCAACCGAAAAAAATAATGGGAACTAATGATTTTAAATTGCTGCCAACGACTGCCCTGACAGCGGGACAGGCTGTGTTGACATTATTTTTCAAGTGATTATTGTTTTTGAATATCCATAAGGAGGAAACCATGAAAAATAAGTTCGATATCCAGCAACTTAGAGCATTTGTAAGCCTTGATCCCCTACTGGCTTTCTGGGAAAAAAATCTTGTACCGGAATGCTCCCACATGGGGTCCGTGCATGAAAAATTAAAAAGAACAATAGATAATATCCCTGAAATCCAGGGTCCCATAAAAGATGTTGGCACCTTAAATAAATACCATGATATTATCAGACCTTTGATGAGTCCTGTATTTCCGGCAGCCTCCTTTCACAAAGAGATCATGGGTGCATTGACCCCCTGCACCTTTGAGCCCTTTTATGTGACCCCTGAGTTCCAGCGGCTGTTCCTTGAGAATGACAATTTTCTAAAGGCCAGCATCCGAAAAAATATTGAAGCAGAAACCTCAAAGAAACTGCTAAAACTCTATTTTCTCATATTGGAAAGGATATACGGAATCAGCTGCCAGCGGCTTGACAGCATGGACATAAAAATTGTACCTGACGAAGAAACAGGACTGGCCCGTTATTTCGGGATAACCGCAGACTTCCAATTTATAAAAATAACTTCCCTGGACCCCGAAAAGGAGTTGTCTGAAAATGACCGGGATGAAATCACAAACAATCTTACGGATATTGATGTCCTGGCCAAATACATTGATCTAAGCCGGTTCGAATTTACAGGATTTACCATTGTGCGGGCCCTGGATGTCACAGAATCCGAGGTGATCTCTGCCCTTGAAAGAGATTTAATCGATCAGCATGCCATTTTTTCTGCAGAAGGGATCAAACACATGGAATCCAGGCTCCAGGTATTATTTCAGCGACCTGACATAGCCGTGGGACTTGGTGCCCTCCAGGGAGACCAGGTGCTGATCATCAAAAATGACTGCAACTCCACTATCAACTGTATCTTTTCCAACTCCCATCACATGAACCTGGAAGAGATACAAGGATCTGTCTGGACCCAGGCGGCTGCAGACAGAGCAGTCTTGAGGGTTCCGGATCTTGCCCAAAAAGCGAACCTGGTTCCGGCCGAGCAGCAGGCGGTAACAGCAGGCATCCGCTCCATGCTGCTTTCTCCCTTGTCCTACCAGGGAGAAACCATTGGTGTTCTAGAGATATTCACCACCACTCCCAATGAACTTGGCCCCATTGATGCCATGCTGCTGGAACAGATAACCCCCATTTTTTCCGTGGCCTTAAAAAGGGGAATGGATGAACTGAACAAACACGTTCAATCCATTATCAAGGAAAAATGTACTGCGGTTCACCCCTCCGTGGAGTGGCGGTTTGAAAAAGCGGCCATCAGCCATATGGAGCGTCTCCGCCACGGCAGTATCGCTTCTGAAATGGAGCCCATCATTTTCAAGGATGTGGTGCCCTTTTTCGGCCAATCCGATATCCGGGGTTCCTCCCTGGCCCGTAACAGGGGAATCCAGCAGGACCTGACCGATCAATTGAACCTGGCCCTTGGTGTCATGGAAACAGGCTCAAAACTTCGACCCTGGCCGATTTTACAGGAATATAAATACCGGATTCAAGCCAAAATTCAGGAGATTGCCGCCGGGGTTACCTCCAGCGATGAAAATTCTGTGTTTTTACTTTTGAACAGAGAAAT
>PIVS01000028.1 GCA_003353855.1 Desulfobacteraceae bacterium | reverse complement strand
TTGAGCTTAAAACTTGCGTTCGGCGGAAAAGGCGGAGTCGGTAAAACAACTGTTACCTCTCTTATTGCCCGGACCATTGCCGCTTTAAATAAAGAAACCAGCGTTATTGCCATTGATGCCGATCCCGTTGCCAACCTTGCAGCGGGCCTGGGCATTGATGAATCCCAACCCATAACCCCTGTGGCAGAACTGTCTGCCCTTATTGCCGAACGGACCGGCGCTACCCCGGGCACCATGGGAGGATTTTTTACTTTGAACCCCAAGGTAGATGATATCCCGGACCGGTTCTCCATTGAAAAAGACGGGGTAAAACTGCTGGTCATGGGAACGGTAACCCATGGAGGCTCCGGCTGTATCTGCCCGGAAGCCACGATTTTAAAAGCCTTGATGAACCATTTGGTCCTTACAAGAAATGAAGTGGTTGTCATGGACATGGAAGCAGGCGTTGAACACCTGGGACGTGCCACGTCAGGTTCCGTGGATGCCCTGGTGGTGGTGGTAAACCCGGGAAAAAGAAGTCGGGTTGCCGCTGATAAGATCCGGAAACTGGGCCGGGATATCGGCATTAAAAATATTGTCGTCCTTGGCAACCGGGTCAAATCGGAAGAGGACAAAGATCTGATCCGGAAAAGCATGCCGGATTACGAAATTCTAGGATTTTTACCGGAACTGGATGAAATTGTCCAATCCGACCGGGATGGTGTCCGGCCCTTTGAAGACATTTCAAATATTCCGGAAGAATTAAAGGCTGTCACCAGAAAACTGATGGAACTGGACAGGTCCAAATAAGTTCTCAGACTTCCTGAACACCAGTCATTGGTTTTCAGGAAGCAGTTTTTTTTTACCAGACTATCTTCATGCTTCCAGGGCCGCCAGGGTGGTATCCAGCATCCGGTTGGAATAACCCCATTCATTATCAAACCAGGCCTGGATCTTGATCAGGCGTTTCCCGGAAACACGGGTCTGGGGCAGATCAATAATAGCCGATCGAGGATCATGATTAAAATCGCAGGAAACAAGCTGTTCATCACAAACCCCCAGAATACCCCTAAATTCGGTTGCAGACGCCTGGGTCAATAGATTGTTGACGGCATCGGCACTGGTATCGGATTTAGCCAACAGGGTAATATCCATGATGGAAACATTGGTGGTGGGAACCCGGATGGCAAGGGTTTCAAACTTTCCTTCCATTTGGGGCAAAATTCTGACAATTCCCTTTTCCAGGGAAGTTGTTACAGGAATGATGGAGTGCAGAGCAGACCGGGTCTTTCGCAGATCCCCATTATAGGCGTCAATCACCGGCTGATCCTGCATGGCCGAATGGATGGTGGTAATGGACCCGCTGTCTATGCCCAGGTGGCGCTCGATAACATCCAGAATCGGGATCAGGCAGTTGGTGGTACAGGAAGCATTTGATATAATGGCATGGTCGGGTTTTAAGGTATGATGGTTAACCCCGTATACAATGGTGGCATCCATTTCATCTTTGGCAGGATGGGAATAAATCACCTTGCCAGCCCCTGACAAGAGATGGAGTTCCGCCGATTCCCTGTCATTGTGCACACCGGTACAATCCAGCACCACATCCACTAAAAGATCCTTCCAGGGCAGATTAACTATATTTTTTTCATGGAAAAGATGAATAATATCTTCTCCAATATTAAGTCCTTGTTTACATTTTTTGATCCCAAGGGGAAACCTTCCATGGGTGGAATCAAATCGGGTCAGATGATATATGCTTTCAGCCGAAGCTGTTTCATTTATGGCCACCAGATTAAGTTTGCCGTAGAACCTTTTTGATTCATACAGGGCCCTTGCCACACACCGGCCAATTCTTCCATACCCGTTAATTGCTATATTGAATTTCATCTATTGCCGCCACACTTAAACGTATTATTTCAAACAATCGGCCGCATCCATAAGGATACGACCCTGCGAAGCTATATCATAAACCTGTATAAAATTTAAGCAAAAACCACCAATATAAAATATTAAAAACAAACATACTCATCCCCTCCCTAAACAAAGTGCTGACCCAAAAAAGTCGATGCCCCATAGAACATCCCTTCCAAAGGAAGCCCTGATTGTCATGGATGCTGGGAAGTATTGAAAAAATCACATGATTTACAAAACAGGAAGTTTTGGGGCCGTTATTGCTGGGAAATATTCCGTTCAGATCTTTGTGACCTGGTTCAGGATGGCCTGGGCCTGACTGAGTGCATATTTCAGCAGTTTGATAGGTTTTTTCACAGTTTTACTGTGAAGGTTGATTTATATGTATAATTAAATTATTTTTACAGGCATGGTATAAAACAAAGAAATATATGAAAAGATTTAAATGATCATTAAATTGATTAAAAAGGAGGAAATATGGCAACAACGACGGGCATGGTAGGAGGAGGCTATTATGATGATAATTCGGAAGGTCAGCGGATTGCCTTGTCAGCTTTTCTTCCGTGGTTAGAAAAGGCAGTTGAAGATTTGGACGAACGATGCCTTACTTTTGTGCCGTTTTTAGGGGTTTTGGATATAGGTTCTTCAGAAGGCGGCAATGCAATTTACGCAATGAAACGCATTATAAATCATCTGCCGGTTGGATTAACAAAGCCTGTCCATATCATTTTCAGTGATCTTCCAACAAATGATTTTAATCATTTGTTTACGAATCTTTTTCCTGAAGGAAAGAAAATTTTTCCCGGAAAAAAAATATTTACGAGTGCAATTGCCGGAACAGCATTTGGTAATCTTGCCCCTTCCAAAAGTCTTTATATAGCTACGACATTTAATGCAATTGGTTTTTTGAATGAAAAACCCAAAGCAAAATTACCCCATTATGTATTACCCCACAAACCTGGCCCCCTGGCGCCACGTGAAGGAGTCTTTATAACTGCAAGTGAGCAGGAACCATTCAGGGTTCAATCAGCAAATGATCTGTTGAGTTTTTATAACGCAAGAGCTGAGGAACTTGTTTCCGGTGGAAAACTTCTTGTTCAGGTTTTCGGGAGGAATGATGAAGTCTCTACGACTAACGGGATTTATGATGTGCTGAGTGATGCGCTTTTAGATTGCATAGAAGATGGCATATTTTCCTATGAGGTGTATGAAAATATAGTTTTTCCAATTTATTGTCGTACGATAGGTGAGCTGGTGGAACCTATTAAAAAAAATGAGTATTTAGCTAGTGTTTTTAGAATTGAAAAAGCAGAAAGCAGGGAGGTGGACGTGCCCTTTAATTTGGAGTTAAAAGCAAACGGGGATATTAAAAAATGGGCTGATCATTATACTAGGTTTTTACGTGCATTCAGTGAACCAATGTTAGCTTTAGCTCTGCCGGATGAACTTGATAAGCCCAAAATTTTAAATCAAATATATGAAAGAATAGAAAAAAAATTGATCTTTGATAATTCTCGTTATCAATTTCGCTATATATCCATAGCCGTATTACTTTCCAGAAATTGAAAGATGTTATATGTAGTTAATTGAAATGAAGTTTTCCTCTACGCGCTCTGTACCATGATTATTACTCTAATATTTGCAACAAAGCAGATGGAATAGTTTATGGGCCGTTAAGAGTAGCAGGGTTTGCCTGAGGTCATGTCGGCCAGGGCCAGGTAGAATGCTCCCACGGCAAGCTCTGCACAATGATAATGATCTTTGGGCAGGGTTTCTAAAAAACCTATCACCTGTTCAGGGGTAATGTCCATGCATTATCCGTGAACTGCCCCTGGGTAAAATCGGCAACCGTATTCATGCACCCCTGGACCATAAAGGCAACAGATTCTACCCTCTCCTTATTGCCCTTTAAAAAAAATCCCACCATATCACCGCAGTCTCCCTTTTTTTTACTGTACCCGTCGGGATGGGAAATGCGCTCCATCCTGTCAGTGCGCATGGCCATCTCGATATATTTCAAGGAGTGGTGTTGAAAAAAAATCGTACAACCGAGACCTCACGGGTTGCGTTTGAGAGACCTTCTTTAAGACTCCTGGTCAGACTCTATCCATAGTCGATCTACATAACTAACTGAAATCTTAGAGCTTTTCACAAAAATTAAGTTTTCTTTATCTTGGGAATATTACAGCATTTATAGAAGAAATAAAATTCAACATGTTTTGACAAATGAAAAAATTAGATTAAGATATGAAACAGGACATATCAATTGTTAGGGCAGAAATCAAAAAGCGTATGAATGCAATCATGACCATAACAGATAAAAAGGGGATAGATCACCATGAAATTTGAAAAAATCATTATTGAAACAGATGAACATCATGTTGCAACGCTCACCTTAAACCGTCCTGAAAATATGAACACCTTCAGCAGCCAGATGGCCCGGGAGCTGAATCAGGCACTGATTAACCTGGATTCGGACACCTCGGTCAGGGTCATTCTCTTAAAGGGTGCGGGCAAAGCCTTTTGTGCCGGAATTGATGTAAACGAACTTGCCGGGAAAAATGCCATTGAATACCGTGAATGGATAGAAAGAATGGAAAAGCCCCTTATTACTATTTCCAAACTGAAAACCCCTGTTATTGCTCAACTTCACGGAGTTGCAGCTGCGAATGGAATGGGATTGATTGCCGCAGCAGACCTGGTTATTGCAGAAGAAAATTCACGTATGGGCCTGACCGCCATCAATGTCGGTCTGAACTGCGTGGGCCCCGTTATTCCTGTTGCCAGATGTGTGGGCCGGAAAAAGGCATTGGAACTATTGCTCTATGGAACGTTGATCAAGGCCAAAGAAGCACTCTCCTACGGCCTGATAAATAGAATAGTTCCAAAAGGCGAAATAGATTCCCTGGCACTTGAATGGGCCAGAGATCTGGCACAAAAAAGCCCCATCGCCGTCCAGATTGCAAAAACGGCCTTTTATCATTCAGAAGACATGCATTATGAAGATCAGTTTGCACACATGAACGACGCATTTGCAAGGCTTTGTACCACAGATGATGCAAAGGAAGGGGTCAATGCATTTTTTGAAAAACGAAACCCTGTCTGGCAGGAAAAATAATCATTAAAATACCACATGAAACCGCGGCGGGTCATGTTTCATCATATTGGACGGGAATGTTTATGGTGAATTCCGTATACTGACCCCGGCATGGAATTGATTTTAAAAACGCCATTATGCTGTTTCACGGATCTCTGGGCGATACACAGACCGAGACCTGTGCCCTTGTCGCCCTTGTCGCCCTTGTCGCCCTTGCCGGAATAATTGTGTTTGAACAAAACATCCAGAAATTTTGTAATATCCAGATCATCATCCACGATCAATATTTTCTTTGTCATTTTTTTGTCCTCATTTTTTAATATGACATTGGTCGCAAAGCACCGGCCCTTTACCTGAAGCAAAATGACACTCCTTGCACCGCCCGTGAAAACTTTGTACAAGGGGTATGCCGTTTTCCAGGCTTGCTTTCAGGCCGCAGCAGTCTGAACAGGCCATATCTTCACTGGATTCGTCTGCCACAAGTTTTTTATTTTCATACACATGGTGACAAATGGTGCAATCATCTTCAAGCTTGGCATTTTCGTTGTGATCATCATGGGCTGTAGGTTTTCTTATCCATGCTTTCAAAAATAATGTCACCCAGAAACTTGATTTCCATATCCAGTCCATAATGCTGGATGATATCTTCCAATCCGCTGTGGCAGTTGTGACAGGGAGCAATCAAAACCTGGGCCCCGGTTGCCGCAAGCTGTTCCGCCTTGACAAGATTATTCACCATCCGTTCCTTCTTGTAGGGAGGGCCGCAATTGATAACGCCGCCCCGGCGCCGCAGCAAAGATTATGCTCCCTGTTGGGCGTCATTTCCGTAAAATCAGTGCAGGTCATTGCCACAACCTTGCGCGCCATGTTATGGAGCCCCCTGCCCCTTGATACATTACACGGATCATGGAGGGTAACCTTCTTTATAAAATTTTCCTTGATACTGATCCGCCCTGCGGTCAACAGTTCATGGTAAAACTCAATGGCATGCACCACTTCAAAGGGCGGCATGGCCCAATTCATCCAGGCGGCATGCAGGTGTCCATTCTCCGACAGGAATTTCTTTCAAACTCGTATGCCAATCCCAAGACTGTTTTTCTGCCATTTTTATCTCCGATTTTCCTATATCATTTTTTTTTACATATCCCCCCCGAACGTCAAGGATGTGCCATGAATTATTTGTGACCGAAACCAGATACAAATCAGATAAAAACCGTTTAAATTCAGCGAATTGAGCAAACGAACCTTCGGCCTCATTTTAAAATAGTTCTTGGTTTCGACTGCTACTGCATGAGACTCAAGGTACAACAATTCCTGAATTAACATACGTTGAAGATTCCGATTATGATAATTCAGCCTCTCAGATTCCAGTGTTCGACACCTTTTCCGAGCTGATATTTTTAACTTGAATGTCACAAGATAAAATTGAGTTGAGGGATTACAGGTGTCCTATACCCAAATCCAGCCATATTTTAATTTTCCCGGTCTATTTTAACAATAATTATTCTAAAACAACCAATGTCTATTTTTCTTTCCAAATAGCTCGTTACCCGTCCCGGGAAGAACACAACATGTTGTCTTCTTCCTGGGACGGGGGCATATTTTTCAGAGTTATAAAAAAATTTTAGCTGTTTCTTGACAAAAGGCAAAAAAGCATTTACGTATACTTTGGCCGAGCGTTTCAGTCAAACGCAACCGGCCTCGCTCGCAAAGCAAGTACCGGATCTCAAGCTGCCCACACTTATTCTGTGGGGCGACTGTGATCGTCTTATTCCGCCTGATATCGGTGATCGCTTTCACAAGGAGATCGCCGGCAGCAAGTTAGTACGCTTCAATGAACTTGGTCATGTGCCGCAGGAAGAAGATCCGACAAGAACCGTGACTGCGCTCAAGGAATTCTTGGTTCACAGGGTGATAGCCGTATCGACAAATATGAACTTAACTCCTGATGCACCCATCAAATAAAGAAACCACATATTCAAGTTTATAAGGAGATGAATCTTGGGAACGACTGATTATCAAATTGAGATTGAAGTTTTTGAAGGTGAAAATTGTGATCATCATCAACTGGGCCAAAGGCTCAAATACCCGGAGGATATCGGGAAGATTTGTCCCTGGCTGCTGGACAGCATCAATTGCATGGTAAGAACGCTTCAATTCGGAGGCACCCTGCCCTGGAAATATACGGGAACCAAATATGAAAAAATTATTAATAGCGATGATATTACGACTGAGTTTGTCCGATGCCCCGACCCGACAGATGCCGGGGTTGTTGTTAAAATAACCCGAAAGAGATTAAGTGAGCCCAAAGAAGTCGGGTGGTCGTAGAGACTCTAACAAAAAGTTTATGCAGATGAGGCGATTAAAATATTATATCATGGCTTTTTGTGCATCCTAACTATCGAAATAAAGGGATTGGCCGGAATCTTTTAAATGCCGTTATCGCGTCTTGGGAAGGCTCGTTAATCTTAAATGTCACCAAAGATAATGCAGTTGCCATCACAGTGTACTCGCGTGCTCGGTTTCATATTTTTGGAAAGAAAATTCCGGCTGTGAGAATTAAACTACAACGAATTTATGATAACTTACTTTAATGACACGGTAATTAGCGTGTAAATTAGGGATACAAATGAAACCAAGAATAAGCATGATTACTCTGGGCGTCAGGGATTTGAACACATCTATAGAATTTTACCGGGATGGTTTGGGATTCCCTAAAATGGAATCTCCTCCGTAAAATTCTGTGAAACCGGTGAAAATGAGCGGTTTGGCAGAATTGAATTTGCAATTGGGTGTGACGTGACCCGATCATTCAAGATCGCTGTCGCTCAGGTCCCTTCTTCTGAGTGGCAGCCGATTTTTAAAATCCAGAATGGCAAACGGATGAAGACCGGCAATGAGTGGGCAGAAGTCTGTTTTGTTCCCAATGAGCTATGCCGCAGTAAAAGTGCACCGGAATACAGGTACCTTGCCAATGGTAGAGAAAAAATATAAGGTCTTTGGGAGCCTTCCGGATAAATTTATGTCAAAAGAGCTCATAAAATTAATTTTTTTATCCCGCCATGGGATAGGTACGTCTAAAAAGTGCCTATCCCATGGCAAATCAAGGAACTGAACCCCCAAAAAGGGAAATCGCACTGAAATAAGCCTTCGATCTTAAAAAAAATCCCCCGATTTAGCTTTGGATGGGTGTATAAAAAATTAGGCGGTGGATTTGGGGGATCCTGGGGGCATTGTATGTCTCTATCGTTTCTGTTATGATGTCAGCTCTGTGCCCTCCTTGGCACTTTCTGTGATTTCAGTACTTAAACAGGATCTGTTCAAAAGAATGTTCGGGAAAGTCATTGGAAGTGTATTTATTTTGGGCGGGGTTGCTTTGTTGAAATTAAAACGGATTTGATCCATGCTGCATGGATTCAATCGAAAGGAAAATGTAATGGAGAACAAACCGTTGGCATTCAAGGCGATATATGTACTATTGATTTTATTTCTTATTGCCTCCCCTGCCCTTGCAAAAGAACTGATCATTGCATTTTCTTATGATATTCCCCCCTATGTGATGAACAATGGAAAAGATGGACTGGAACCTGAAATTATCCGTGAAGCACTGAAGCACAAAGGCTATATAGTCAAGGTAAAGCAATCTTCCTACAAACGCTTGGCCATTGCTGTGAGTGAGATGGGAATGGATGCGGCAGCAACGGTTCGGAAGACAGATGACGGGACATACTACTCCGACAATTTTATTTCATTTGAGAATTACGCCATTACAAAGAAACGCTCTGGAATCATTTTGAACTCTATTTTGGACCTCAAGGGTAAATCCATTGTGACCTGGCAGAATGCCTGCAGGGAGCTGGGTCCGATCTTCGCCTCTCTGTTTTCACCGGATGTTAACAAAGATCTGTCTTATCAAAAAGACTACCATGAGACCCCTGTTCAAAAAGACCAGGTCAGGCAGTTCTGGAGCGATCGAAGTGAGGTGATCGTCATTGATAAGGCTATTTTTATCTGGTTTACAAAACATATGGGTAAGGAAACCCCTGTTGTGGACAAGATTGTCTATCATGAAATATTTCCGATTCCAACAGAATTTCAGGTCAATTTTAAAAGCAGACAGATCAGGGATGATTTTAATAAAGGACTGAAACATATCCGGGAGACAGGGAGCTATCAGCAGATCTTAGATAAGTATCTTAAATAAACAACATTTAAAATCAATTTTCATATGCTGCGCTTGACAATCAATATGATTCCGCATTAGGTTACAGCATAATTATCATAAAAAAGGATTAATACCGCATCTTATTGTCCAAGCTCAGGATGAATTCTCCATAGGGAATGGTGGAGTCTGGAAATCTTTTTTCAACAATGGGTTTGAGTTGAGGCATGAACCTGAAGGTGCCGATGCTGACCCAGATAACGTCTGTTGGGGCCACTATATCAAATATGGATTGGATCACACGTTCATAGACCTGTTCGCATCCATCATACAAGACCAACCATTGTCTTGGCGGCCTTGACAGACAGATCACCGGTATCAAGAAGTGGCCCGGATAACCCTGGACAATCAGTCTGTATCCCTTCCAGGTGGAATAACTGTTGCGGCAACCAGGGAATAAAGCCATGGATACCAATCAAACCGCATTATCCGTTCAAGGGTTGTATAAAAAATTCAAACGTCCCTATCCGCTATGGTTTTAACTTGTTATAAAAGAGCCGCACCCTTTATAATTCTTATATTATTTATATTTCTCAACGCTTGTTATATTTTTTCAACAAAATTTCTATGCTATACAACCATAATTAATTTTCAAATGAAATATATTGAAAATCTTACCATTATCTCAAGTTTCGTATGGCACAATCATCACAATATGATTTTGATACTTACCAGCCTCTCAGATTCCAGTGTTCGACACCTTTTCCGAGCTGATATTTTTAACCTGAATGTCACAAGATAAAATTGAGTTGAGGGATTACAGGTGTCCTATACCCAAATCCAGCCATATTTTAATTTTCCCGGCCTATTTTAACAATAATTATTCTAAAACAACCAATGTCTATTTTTCTTTCCAAATAACTCGTTACCCGTCCCAGGAAGAACACAACATGTTGTGTTCTTCCTGGGACGGGGGCATATTTTTGGGAGGAAACTATCCTGGATTAAAGAAGCTTCAATGAGACACAAGGCATTGATCGTTGTTTCCCTTATTATTGTGCTCTCCCATTTTCTTTTTGTCCTTTTGAATTATATCGGGGAGAAAAAGGACCGGGAAAAGGGGACCGGGTTACTAAGAGGGGATATCCCCTTACAGGTGGCGGTTTTTCCAATCAGGGGTTTTAGGAGCACCATGGATAAGAGTCTTCCCGAGAGCGGTACCATCCTGGTATGGAAGGATGCATCTGGCCGCTGGGGCAGATTCACAAACACCCTCTACAAGAATATCATATTTGCCGTTCTGGCCCTTTTGGTCATTGAAATGATACTGATCTTTGTGTGGAATTACTCAACGGATAGGCTGAGGAAGGTTGTTGCAGAACAGGCAGAGGAGAACTATGAAAGGCTGAACCTGTTCATCAAGGCAAGCCCAACTGCCATTCTGATTGTTGATACCGTCACCCGGCAGGTTATGGATCTAAATCCCCAGGCCCTTAGGCTGATGGGAGTGGACACAAATGAGATTACTAGAGCGGATGGATTCCGTCACAGGCAAGCTCATGAGCATTACCAAATATAAAACCAAGGCCTATTTATCCGGGAAAATCATAGATATTGACGGGGCATTGAAATAGATGATCCCGGTGAATAGGAGATATTGATAACGGGTCCGTTTCTTTTAGAGTTGACATAGTAGACGACCGGTCATATCATAATCCCATGGTACAGGTCTGAAAAAAATCCTGGACACGGTGAATGTGCCCAAAGGCTCTTTTTACAATTATTTTGAGAGCAAAGAAAAATATGTGGCCCAGATCATCAAACGTTACAGCGAGAATCTGCTTAAACAGGTTGACGAATATATTGAGAATGACGACCGGTCTATTTAAAGGAGAACAATATGACACTTTCAGACAGCATCACATTACCGAACAACACCCAAATTAAAAACCGCCTGTTTAAATCCGCCATGAGCGAGCAGCTAGGAGACAAGGCACACAACCCCACTGCCCGCTTGGTCAGACTGTACCGGACTTGGGCGGCAGGCGGTATCGGGGTGTCGGTCACCGGTAATGTCATGGTGGACAGAACAGCCCTTGGGGAACCGAGGAATGTTGTTCTGGACGAACAAAGCGACCTTGATGCCTTCAAACAATGGGCCGAGGCCGGCAAGGAAAACAATACCCAGCTCTGGATGCAGCTGAACCATCCGGGCAAACAATCTCCGAAATTTTTGGATACCGAACCGGTTGCCCCGTCGGCCGTCCCCCTGGAAGGCGGTCTTTCCAAGGCGTTTAATATGCCGAGGGAACTGACCGAACCTGAAATTTTCATTATTATTCAACGTTTTGCCGTCAGCGCCCGTCTGGCCAGGGAAACCGGGTTTACCGGTGTTCAGATTCATGGGGCTCACGGCTATCTTGTCAATCAGTTCCTGTCTCCACATCACAATCGGCGGCAGGATGACTGGGGCGGGTCTTTGGAAAACCGGATGCGTTTTGTTGTTGAGATTTACAAGGCCATCAGAAATGAGGTGGGACAAGACTATCCCGTGGGGATCAAACTGAATGCCTCGGATTTCAGGGATGGGGGATTCACCATTGAAGAGGCCATCCAGGTGGCAGTCACCCTGGAAACCCAGGGTATAGATTCGGTGGAAATCTCAGGCGGGTCCTATGAACACCCCAGGATGATGGGGAGCCCCTCCCTCAATGACAAAGAAGGATATTTCATTGAATATGCCACGGCCATGAAAGAGTCGTTAACCGTGCCTCTGGTACTCACAGGCGGATTCAGATCAGGGACAGCCATGGAAGCGGTGCTTCAGTCCGGTGCTGCCGACATGGTAGGCCTGGCCCGTCCCCTGGCCCTGGAGCCTGCTTTCCCCAACAACTTGCTTTCCGACACCGGTCATGCCATCACTCTGCCAAGGCTTTCCACCGGTATCCGGTCATTGGATGCCATCACATCCCTTGGACTGACCTGGTATGAGTACCACCTTTACACCTTGGGCAAGGGCAAAAAGGTCAACCCCAAGGCCAATGCATGGCTGTCCGTGTTTCTGACCTTCTGGCGGCTGGGGGCCCACGGATTTGCCCAGCGCCGGGCTAAGAAATAAACCCAGCAATTCTCAATATGAGATTCTATCGGGAAAGCGAGAGCTGCGAGAACAGCTGGAACAGCGAGAACAGTTATGGGAACTTAACGCGCCATTCATTGTTGCCCGGCAACACCTGCTTCTGCTAATAATTTGTTAACCGAAGGTTCTCCACCTGCTGCTCTCTCTGTTCTCGCTGATGACTGTTCTCACTATCAATACCATCTTGGTCCCTCTAATTGATTAGGGTTTATGTGATTCTATATTGAAAATTATTGAAATAATCGCATTCCCATTGATCCGGGCAGGGTTTATGATTATAATTTTGAAGACTTTAATTGCATTGTGGAGAAACCATTGAAACTATTTAAAAAGAAAACCCTGACCGGCCTTGCCAGAACCTGCGGTTGAGCTGCTAAAATCGGTCCCCAGGTTCTGGCGGACGTATTAAAAGGCTTTCCCCTCCCCTCTGACGAGAATCTCCTGATAGGATATGACACCTCGGATGATGCTGCCGTGTATCAGGTTAGCCCTGATCTGGCCATGATCAATACCATTGATTTCATTACCCCGCCGGTTGATGATCCCTATTGGTTCGGCCAGGTGGCCGCAGCCAATTCCATTTCCGATGTTTACTCCATGGGCGGCCGGCCCCTGACAGCCCTGAATGTGGTCATGTTCCCCTCCAAAATCCTGGACACAGGCATTTTAAGGGAGATGCTCCAGGGCGGTCATGACAAGGTAGTTGAAGCTGGCGCTGTTCTGGCCGGCGGTCATTCCGTAGATGATGAAGAGCCCAAGTACGGCCTCTGTGTCAACGGGGTGGTCCACCCGGATAAGATTCTGTCCAATGCAGGCGCTTTACCCGGAGATGCCCTGGTCCTGACCAAACCCCTGGGATCAGGGGTATTGTTTAACGCGGTCAGATCAGGCAAACTGCCCTTCTCATCCCTTGAAGCAGATGTATTGCCCACGATTGCCGCCCTGAACAATTTAGCTGTTGAACAGGCCGCAGGTTTTAAGACCCATGCCTGCACCGATGTTACAGGCTTTGGAATCCTGGGCCACCTCATGGAAATGGCCAACGGAAGCAAAACAGGGCTTGTGATCAACTACGATCAATTACCCATCTATCCCTATGCGGCAGACATGTACGCCAAGGGTGAAACCACGGGCAGCAACAAGGCCAATGAAGCCATGGTCAATACCCATAACCTCAAGATTCAAAAAGAGCTGACCCAGGTCGACCAGGGACTATTATATGACCCCCAGACCTCCGGCGGACTGATCTTTTCCCTGCCTTCCGGTGAAGCCAAGACCCTGGTCTCACAATTAAAGGGCGCCGGCGTAGCAGATGCAACGATTATCGGCGAGGTAACAGACAACAGGCCGGGAATTATCCTGGCCTGATACAAAATTTTATATAAAGAAATAAGAGATGACAAATAAATACGGATGGGACGCATCAATGGAAATTTTTCAAAACCGGTACACTGAAAACCGGACAACGCTTTGGTGTCCTTAAACCCGCGGGGAATTGGAAGGATCACGTCACCATTATGGATGAAGACGGCGTGGCGGATGACTGGGACAAGCAACCGGCTGCTTTTTCCGATTTTGAAGATCAGAATATCGTTCTTAATGAGATCGTAGCCCATGCGACAGCTGCTATTTCTCAGGATCTACTTATCCTTTTTTTCAAGGACATATACTTTTCCCGGCAACCCTGATATCTTGACAAAGGGCATGGTGTTCTCCTTCCGGCCGGGGAAAGGCCGCGGAAAAAAACTCATGACAAAGGGAGCCCAATCACTCTCGGACCAGGAACTGCTGGCCAGAATACTACTCCTTTGTTGAAAATAAGAAATTATAAGCGAACAAATTATTTACAACCAAAGGAGATAGGATGAAAATTTTAATAGTTGGCGGAAACGGTACAATTGGCAGCAAGGTGAGCAGGCATTTTGCAAAAAATCACCAGGTGATCATCGGCGGAAGACAATCCGGGGATGTGACTGTTGATATGGCTGACAGCAAATCAATAGTATCAATGTTTGAAAGCATTGGGAAGGTTGATTCAATCCTTTGCACTGCCGGAGAAGCAAAATGGGCGGAATTTAACTCCCTCACCGAAGAGGACTTCTATATTGGTTTAAAAAGCAAGCTAATGGGGCAGGTGAATCTGGTAAGAATCGGCAGGGATTATCTGAACCCGGGGGGATCATTTACCCTTTCCTCAGGAATATTGGCCGACCATCCCGTGGCGTTAACCACAAGTGCGGCCATGGTAAACGGCGCAATTAACAGTTTTGTCAAAGCTGTCTCCCTGGAATTGGAAAACAATACCAGGATAAATGCTGTCTCATCGGGATTGGTTGAGGATGCGGTGGACATATATGAAGACTATTTTCCGGGCCATAATCCCATACCAATGGAAAAAGTTATAAATGGTTTTATCAAAAGCGTTCAAGGCCGCGGCAATGGAGAAATAATCAGAATGTATGACAATTGTTGATCTGAGTTTTTTTTTTGTAACTTGTCCACAAAAGGCGGTCCCTGGGATTCAAGTGAATCCTAAGGACCGCCTTTTAGAATTATACCTTCTTTTTGAATTATACCTTGGTTAAGCTCACGGCACAGACCTTTAGTTCAGGTATCATTGCGATGGGGTCACAGGCCGGGTTGGTCAGTTTATTAACATTGGCTTCTTCAAAATGGAAGGGCATGAAGACCACACCCTTTTCCACCCGATGGGTGATCATGATCCGGGTTTTGATCTCTCCCCTGCGGGAGGCCATTGAAATCATCTGGCCATCCAGAATATCCAGGGCAGCGGCATCCTCGGGATTGATTTCAAGAAAACCTTGGGAAATCTCTTTATCAAGGGTTGCAGAATTTCTTGTCATGGTGCCGGTGTGGTAATGGGCATAGACCCTTCCCGTTGTCATCCAAAAGGGGTAGTCCCCATCCACAACTTCTGCAGGCGGCTTGTATTCAACCGCATGAAAAAGCCCCTTGCCCCTGGTAAATTTGCCATCCTTGTGAAGATAGGGGGTGCCGGGATGGGAGGAGGTGGGACAGGGCCACTGGATCCCGTCTCCTTCCAGGCGGTCATAGGAGATCCCGCTGTAGGAGGGAGTTAGTTTGGCAATCTCATCAAAAATTTGCCTGGGGCCTTCATAGGCCATTGCATACCCAAAGCGGTTGGAAATTTCCCGGATGATTTCCCAGTCTGGCTTTGATTCTCCCACAGGATCCACAGCTTTGCGGACCCTTGTCACCCGCCGTTCCGTGTTCACAAAGGTGCCGTCCTTTTCCGCAAAGGAGGTGCCGGGCAGTACCACGTCGGCAAGTTTGGCAGTGGGGGTCATGAAAATATCCTGGACCAGGAGAAAATCTACTTTTTCAAGGGCTTTTTTCACATGATCGGCATCGGGATCAGAAACCACCGGGTTTTCCCCCATTATCCACAGTCCATGAACCTCATCATTTTCAATGCCGGAAAATATTTCCGGGATGGTCAAACCAATATTAGTGGGCAGGGTTGCAACCCCCCAGGCCTCGGCAAATTTTTTGCCGGCAGCCCCCATGACACTCTGGTATCCTGGAAACACATTGGGCAATCCCCCCATGTCACAGGCACCCTGGACATTGTTCTGACCCCTGAGAGGATTTACGCCGGTGCCTTCCCGGCCGATATTTCCTGTTACCATAGACAGGTTGGCAAGCGTTTTTACATTGTTCACCCCATTGGTGTGCTGGGTGATGCCCATGCAATAGACAATGGACCCCCGGTCAGCCTCGCCGTAAATTTCGGCAAGCTCTTCAATCTGGGAGACGGGCACTCCGCTGATGGAAGAACAGTCTTTTAAAGAGACCTGGTCGATAACCTCTTTAAAAGAGGCAAACCCTTCGGTGTTAGCATCAACAAATGCCTGGTCTGATAGGCCTTTGTCCAGGATCACTTTCATCACCCCGTTCAAGAGAGCCACATCGCTCCCTGGTTTGTGGCGGACATAGAGGTCGGCAAAATCGGCAATCTGATTCTTTCTCGGATCTGCCACTATAACTTTTGCCCCGTTTTCAATGGCCCTAAATATCCTTGTGGCCACCAAAGGATGGGAGGTGGCGGTGTTGGAGCCGATGATAAAAATAGCGTCTGCTTTTTCAAGTTCGGCCACCCCGTTTGTCATGGCACCACTTCCAAATGCTGCGGCAAGACCTGCCACGGTGGAAGAATGTCAGAGACGGGCACAGTGATCGATATTATTGGTGCCCACCCCGGCCCTGGCAAACTTTTGCATGAGGTAATTTTCCTCATTGGTAACCTTGGCCGATGCCAGAAAACCAATGGCATCACTGCCCTTGGTTTCTTTTATTTCGGAAAGTTTAGCCGCTGTAAAGTCAAGGGCTTCATCCCAGGAGACCTCCTCCAACTCTCCGTTTTTCCGGATCATGGGCTGGGTGAGGCGCTTTTCATTCTGGACAAATTCATGCACATTCCATCCCTTAATACACAGCTTCCCCTCGTTCACAGGACTTGTTTTACAGGGAATGGTTCCCACAAGTTTTTGGTCCAACACCTCAAGAAAAAAATTACACCCGCATCCGCAATAGGTACAGGTTGTCAAAATATTCTGGTAATCCATTATTTCCTCACATGCTTTATTCTGCCGGGCTTTATTCAGCCGGGTTGACTTTTTTTGGGGCCGGCCCCATCATACTCAAGGGCGAGCTTTCATTTTTATTGATTCCCGAGGTGAATCTAAATTCCATGTTCATGATCCGGGCAGTTTTCTTATAGAGCAGGCGCAAAGGGATATCCGAGGGACAGGCCCCGTCGCAGAGCCCGCAGTCCACGCACCGGTCTGCCATGTGCATGGCCCGGGTCAGGTGAAATACCGGAATGTCCACGGGCAGATCACCCTTGGAAATAAGATCTTCACATTCCAGGCTGCATTCCTTGCAAAAGCACATGGGGCAAATATCGCGGCACCCATAGCATTTAACGCATTTTGAAAACTGGTCCGTCCAGAAGGAAAATCGTTTATCAAGATCCAATCCCTCCATGGCTGCCATTGTTTTTTCAGCTTGCTTAATGGAATCGGTGGCCGCAACTTTCTCCCCTGCCGAAAGAGTATCGGGAAAAGGTTTTTTACATTCACAGGCCAGGGCAAGGCTCTTTGGGCAGGCAATCCCCACTGAAACAACCTTGTCAGCATCCAATTGATTAAGGCGAAAAAGGCCGAAAAGCCCTCTTTCATCACAGCCCCTCACAAGAACGCCCAGTACATCATCTGGATATTGCCTTGCAATGGTGATCAGTATTTTGTTCAAGGGATACCTGGCATCTCCGGCAGCGTTCCTATCACCCAGGCTGAATCCTGAAAGGTTTTCCCCCTCCTTGAAAAGATGGGGGGCTATCTGGCCGTTTTGTTCAACAAGCCCAAGGAAACCCTCTATCTTTTTTTCTTTAAGAAGCGCTTCTACCTTTTGTTTTACAATATCAATCATGATACACCTATTTTGGCGGTCTCTATTTTTTTTGCAACCTTTGTTTGCTCAACAACCTTTGTTTTCAAAGGAGAGGGGCCCAGTTTTTTTAATGCATCAATAAAGCTGTTCACCTCTTCAACAAACTCAGGCGCCTCGGCCGAGGAAACCCAACTGGCTCTAAGCCGCTCTTTTTCAACTCCGCAAAAATCCAGCATCTGTGACAAGAGTGTCACCCTTTTTTCAGTGGAATAATTACCATACAGGTAATTGCATTCGCCCAGGTGTCAGCCACCCACAAAAACACCGTCCACCCCCTGTTGGAAGGCTCTGAGCATATGGTGGGGAGAAACGCTTCCAGAACACATCACCCGGATAATACGAATATTGGGAGGGTACTGCATACGACTGACCCCAGCCAGGTCAGCAGCGGCATACGCTCACCAGGTGCACAAAAAGCATATGATATTGGGTTCAAAATTTTGATCACTCATTGAAACAATCCTTTATATATAGTCTGAAAATACCAATTCCTTAGGCATCAGCAATTTGTTTCCTATCTTACTATTTCTAGGCTGCCCCGATCTGGGCCAGCAGTTGTTCGGGTTTATACCCGGCAAGCAGTGCAGAATGGGAGGGACAGGTGGCAGCACAATTACCGCAGCCCTTGCACAAAACCTCATTGACTTCACAAACCCGCTGTTCCAGGTTTTGGGTAATAGCCCCATAGGGACACATGGACAGACAGGCCATGCAGCCCGCACAGGAATCCGGATTAATTTTGGCCACAATGGCACTTTTTACCAGCTTATCCTTGAACAGAATGGCAGCCACACGGGACGCCACCCCAATACCCTGGGTACGGGCCTCGGTAGCAGTTGCCGGATACCGGCCGGAACCTGCGACAAAAATGCCGTCGGCTGCAAAATCCAGGGGCCGAAGTTTGGCATGGGCTTCCAGGAAAAATCCGTTCTGATCCGTTGGCACCCGCAGCAGATTGGCCAATTGGCCGGCGCTGCTTCTGGGAATCAAGGGGGTTGACAAAATCACCACATCCGTATCCAACTTGGCTAGTTCTCCGGTGACGGTCTGAAAAAATTCAACTTTTCCCCCTGTAACCATGGGGGGAGTTTGGGGATCATACACATCAAAACGTACCCCTTTGCCCCTGGCATCCCAAAGCATCTGTTCCTTTTGGGTACCGTACATCTGCATATCCCGGTAGAGCACCCGCACGTCGGTGAGGGGATATTTTTCCTTGATGACCATGGCATTTTTAACCGCAATCATGCAGCAGATTCTTGAACAATATTCCCGGGATTCATTCCGGGCACCGGCACATTGGATAAAGACCACCCGCTTGGGATTAAAATCGGGTCCGTCAAGAGAGCCAGTCCAATTTTTTAATTTTTGTTCCAATTCCATCAGGGTGATGACGGAAGAGGTGCCATTGGAAAAAGTCCCAGCAGAAGAATCCCCATTGGATTGTCCATACCCGAAAATTCCTTCCGGAATCAGGGGAACCGCCCCGGTGGCCACCACGATGGCGCCGACAGTTTCCGTCAAATCGGTGTCAGGGGTTTGAATTTTAACGTCGAAATTGCCTATATAACCGCTGGTTTCCGTTACCTTGGCACGGGTTAAACAGGTAATATTGGACCGGGAATTAATATCATTGATAATTTTATCCAGATGCTCTCTGGCTGTACCGCCGGTATCAAGGATATCTACCTGTCGAAGAAGGCCCCCCAAATGAGCAGTTTTTTCAGCCAGGATGATCTCAAGGCCCATGTCTGACAAGGCCTGGGCAGCAGAAAGTCCTGCAATCCCGCCACCGACAACCAAAATTTTCCGGACCAGGGAAGACTCAATTTCATCACGGGGCTCCAGGCCGGCGGCCTTGGCAACGCCCATGCGAATGAGATTTTTGGCCTTTTGGGTGGCATTTTCCCTATTACCCATGTGGACCCAGGAACACTGGTCCCTGATATTGACCATTTCAAACAGATAAGGGTTCAACCCTGCTTCCGCACAGGAGCTGGCAAACAAAGGATGATGGGTCCTGGGGGAGCAGGATGCCACCACCACCCGGTTCAGTTTATGATCTGTGATGGCTTTCTTGATCTCCACAATTCCAGCTTCTGAACAGGTATAGAGATTTTCCTTGGTATAGACCACATGGGGCAGAGTTTTGGAAAACTCTTCCACATCCGGACAATCCAGGTGCCCGGCAATATTAGAGCCGCAGTCACAGACAAAAACCCCGATCCTGGGTTCTTCGACTATTTTCACACTATTTTTATCAATCATATTTTGTTCAATCATTGCAGGCTTCCTTTATGATGCCTTTTGTGATTTATGTTTCATGACCGCCTGAACGGCCCGGGCCGCAGCGGAACTTGCCTGGGCAACGGATTCAGGGATATCCATGGGGCTGTGGGAACACCCGCAGACAAAGATGCCTTCTTTGGTGGTATCCAGGGGTTGGGCCGGGCTGGTTTTGAAAAATCCAAATCGATCCAGTTCAATGCCCAGTGTTTTGGCCACAGCTTGGGTATTTTTCACCGGGGCGCAGGCAGTTGCCAGAACCACCAGATCAAAGGACTCTTTTTTCACCTTCTGCTCGGATGTATCCTCATAGACCAATACGGGGTTGCCATTTTCCCCCCTGGTGATCTCGGCCACCCGGGACCGCTTATAGTCAATGTGAGAGTTCTTGCCCCCCCGGATTTTATACTCTTCAAATCCCTTGCCAACCGCCCGGATATCCATGCCGAAAATTACGGACCGGGTCTCATTGTCATGTTCATGGGCAATGATGGCCTCCTTGATGGAATGCATACAGCAAAACCCTGAACAAAAAGGATAAAACCGCAAATCCCTGGAACCCACGCATTGGATAAAGGCAAGTTTCTTGGCAGTGGTGAATCCCTTGGCTCTTTGTTCAAGCTCTTTTAGAGAACCGTCAATCCCAAGGTGGGCATCATATTTACCAGCCCATTTGTCAGCATCCTTTGCCAGGCTCTCGCCGTTATCAAGGGTCTTGCCCGTATACTCCCCGTAAAAATCCAGACTTACCAGGCCGTGTTTCTTTTCAAACCGGTCCAGACCTTTCCGGGATTTTTTAAGCTGTTTGGACAAAAGGGCAATCTCAGCCGTAACCAACCGGTCCGAAGGTCTGTCCATATGTCCTTCCGTGGGGCCTGAAGCAGACAAAAACCGTTCAAACTCCATGGCCGTGATCACATTATCAAGATCCTTATACCGGTATTCCGGCATTTTTTCAGGATCGAAAATATCATAGCCCGTTGCCAGCACAATGGCACCCACATTGAGGTTGACCATTTTTTCCGTCTGTTCAAAATTAATGGCATTGGCTTCACATTTTTTCTGGCAGACCCCGCAGCGTTTTCCGGTGAGAACCCGGCAGTGATCAGGATCTAAAACATGGGTGGAGGGAATGCCCTGGGCAAACCAGGAATAAACAGCCTTTCGTTCTGCATGGCCCTCATTGTAGAGATCAGAAACAGTGGTGGGACAGACCTCGGTACAGGCACCGCACCCCGTGCATTTGTCCTCCTCCACAAACCGGGCTTTTTTCCGGATGGTGGCAATAAAATCACCCACTTCACCCTCAATTTTTACCAGATCGCTATAGGCCATCAACTCTATATTGGGATGTCGACCGACATCCAGCATTTTGGGCGAAAGAATTCAGATGGCACAATCGTTGGTGGGAAAGGTTTTGTCCAGCTGGGCCATTTTACCGCCAATGGACGGCAGGCTTTCCACCAGGTGAACCTTGAATCCCATCTCTGCCAGATCCAGTGAGGACTGAATCCCGGCAATGCCTCCACCAAGGACAAGTATATCCGTTGTCACAATCTACCTCCTGTTTTCGCTATATCTTTTCTAACTTTTGCTGTTATTATAATCGTTATCAGTATCATCAGGCCACCTGTTTAATACAGGCGGGCCCCAACCTTTTAATTTGCTGGGTAAACTCGTTAGCTACCTGGGCAAATTTATTACCCTCGGCCGACGAAATCCAGGCAAGTTTTACCCGGGCCGGATCAATCCCCAGCAATCCCAAAAATTTTTCCGTCATCTCAAATGTTTTTTCAGCTTTTACATTACCGTCCAGGTAATGGCAGTCTCCGATATGTCAGCCCGAGACCAACACCCCGTCGGCCCCCTTTTCAAAGGCCTTGAGGATATAATTGGGGTTGATGCCCCCGGAGCACAT
>PIVS01000380.1 GCA_003353855.1 Desulfobacteraceae bacterium | reverse complement strand
TACATAAAATTGCTCAATAAATTCCACAACAATTATTCAAATACAGCAGATCAGATAAAAGATGCACTTGATAGAGGGAATCAGGAATTTGCACAGCGGCTGGTCCACACAATCAAAGGTGTGTCGGGAAATCTGGGTATGGACAATCTTCAGACCATTGCCAGCGACCTTGAACTATCGATTTTAAAGGGTAAACCCCATGAGGCATATACATTGCTAAACTCTTTTGCAAGAGCGTTGAAAAGGGTTCATGATTCATTGGGACGCATTTTAGTGCAAGAAGAAGATGGTGCTGGAATTGATGAAAAAGAAAAAAAAGACTCGGTCGATCTGCCGGCGATGCTGGCAGAACTCAAGTCGCATGTTAAAAAGCGCAAACCAAAACCGTGTAAAGAAGTCATGAAAAAAATCAAGGACGTTTCCTGGTCGGGTGACTATGCCCGGGAAATCGATGAACTTGACCGGATGATCGTCGGATATAAGTTTAAAGATGCTGATGCAATCATTGAATTGATCGTTGAAAAACAAAAATCTTCCATATCATGAAAGGAAATTAGAGAACTAATGATAGATCCACTCTTATTAATAAGGACAGATAGCTCCTTAAGCTGATCCGCTATAACCCGATAACAGGCAGGGCAAGAAAATGAAACCAAAAGGATTAAATAACAGCGAATTGAGATCAAAGTTGCAGGGTACTCGGGCCAAAAAGGTAAAGAAGAGAAAACGCGGGAGCACCATCGCATCGGGAACCTGAAGCTAAAGAATATGGATCAAGAAGAACTGCGGGAAAATATATTTTATGTTGTCAATCATTTGAATGCAGGGGGTGGGTTTGGTTACAGAAGAATCTGAAGGACGTAATCTGGCAAAGCTTAATTTTATGGCCGGGAAAAAGGCTATGGCTGCAAACGCGTATGCGTCAGCCTTAAATTTTTTAAATACCGGAATTGGGCTCCTGGAGGCAAACTGCTGGCAGGAAAACTATGATTTCACCCTGGCACTATACCAGGAAGCGATCCTTGCAGCCCAGCTCAGCGCTGATTATGAGATGATGGAAAAATTAGCGGAAGAGGTCTTTCAAAACGCAGGGACAATTCTGGATAAAATTAAAGTTTATGAGGTCAAAATATTCGCCCATATAGCTCAGAATCAACCTATGGAGGGGATAAGGGTTGGCTTATACGTTCTCAGGCAGCTTGGGCTCAAGATTCCTGAGAAACCCGGCAAATTACGGATTATCTATGAACTCTTGCGAATGAAGTTGTTTTTAATTGGTAAATCAGTTGAGAAGCAGATCAATCTTCCGGAAATGAAAGATCCCCATAAACTTGCTATTATGCAAATTCTAGCAGGTTTAGGTTCAATTGCTTATATTGCTGCTCCCGCACTTTTTCCCCTTATCATCTTCAACCTGATCAAATTTTCAATCAAATATGGCAACAACATTTATGCGGCAAGTGGCTATGCTGGTTATGGAGTAATTCAGTGCGGCGTTCTTGGAAATATCAACACAGGTTATGAGTGGGGCAAACTTGCCTTGAATGTTATTGAAAAGTTCAATTTCAGACAAGTCAAGGCGAGGGTATTGGCAGTTTCCTGGTATTTTATAAATCATTGGAAAAGACCTTTGCGAGATACTTTTAAACCATTGCTTGAGGCTTATAAAATAGGACTGGAAACAGGTGATTATGAATTTGCCGCCTTCTCCGGTACGGTCTATTCAATTTTTGTATCTTTTTCAGGCATAGAACTGACGGGAGTTGAAAAAGAGATAGCAAAATATGCCGAAATATCCAGGAAACTCAACCAGCATACTTTCCTGAATTATCAACTGATGAATCAGCAATTTATTTCAAACCTCCGCGGAATGTCTGAGGATCCATGTAAATTAGTTGGATTATTTTATGATGATGATAAAATGCTGCCTGTACATGAAAAAGCTAACGATGGAAGTGCATTATCTCTTAGGTGTGGTTATTTATTAAATCTGAACTATCTTTTTGAAAATAATAAAGAAGCATTAAAAATTGCAGAAATGGGCAAAATATATACAGAGCATCGGAGAGCTACGTATACTGCATTACTAGCTTCTTTCTATGATTCCCTAGCACAACTCGCATTCTACCCCACAGAATCAAAATCAGGGCAAAAAATCATCCTAAAAAAAGTAGCCAAAGAAAAAAAAATGATGAAAAAATGGGTCCGTCATGCCCCTATGAATCACAGCCAAAAATACCACCTTGTAAAAGCTGAGATTGCTCGTGTCCTGGGACATGAACAAAAAGCCATGGACAACTACAAACTTGCCGTAAAACTCGCCAATGAAAACAATTTTCTCCAAGACAAAGCTCTGTCACTGGAATTATACGCAAAATTTTGGCTTGGACTAAACGAGGAAAATTTTGCTTCATTATATATGATGGAAGCGCGGGACACATATCGCATGTGGGGCGCAGTTGCTAAAGTGAAACATATTGAAGAAAACTATCAATTCTTACTTAAATTATCCCAAGAGCCGGCAGTCTCACGTGAAAAAACATTAACAGGTACTATTGGCCCCAATAATTCAAAATTCATTGATCTATCCACTGTAATGAAAGCATCTCAAGCAATATCCAGCGAATTGGATTTAGAAAAGCTTCTTGAAAAGATGATAGGAATAATCATAGAAAACGCAGGTGCGGAAAAAGGATATGTATTACTTGATAAAGATGAAGAACTATTAATAGAAGCTGCATCAAATGCCGGCACAGGTGAGATACAGATATTAAAATCAATAAAATTGCATGAAAGTAAAGACCTTTCCCAAGGCATTGTTAACTACACCCAAAAAACCGGGAAAAGTGTCGTGTTGCAAAAGGAAAATGACTATCCCTTGTTTAGAAAAGATCCCTACATAATCGAAAACCAGCCCAAATCTGTCCTATGCATTCCGATGCGTTATATGGACAAAAATACCGGCGTGTTATACTTGGAAAACAATATAACGGCAAATGCATTCACCCAAGACAAAATAGAAACACTTAACATTCTGCTCTCTCAGGCAGTTATATCTTTGGAAAACGCATATTTATATCATCATTTAGACGAACTATTAAAAGAACGCACTGCTGAAGTCGACAATGCAAACCGTGACTTGCTTGATGTCAACGAACAGCTTGTGTCGGCAACTAAAAAAGCTAACGAGATGGTTCTACATGCCGAAGCATCCACCCAATCCAAAAGTGACTTTCTGGCCAACATGAGCCATGAGATACGCACTCCCATGAACGCCATCATCGGTATGAGTAATCTGGTTCTAAAAACCGCTATGACGCCCAAACAGGAGGATTACCTGAAGAAGATTGACATATCTGCTAAATCCCTTCTTGGCATCATCAACGATATTCTCGATTTTTCAAAGATCGAAGCCGGTAAGCTGGATTTGGAATTTATTGACTTTCATTTGGAGGATGTCCTGGACAATTTAAGCTGTGTTGTACCTGTCAAGGCTTATGAGAAGGGACTGGAGATCTTGTTTCGGGTTTCACCCGAAGTTCCTTTGTCTCTTGTTGGAGACGCGTTGAGGCTTGGACAGATTTTACTAAATCTAACGAATAACGCGCTGAAATTTACCGAAAAAGGAGAGATCGTCGTAAATATAGAACCGGTTGAAAAAACCCGGGACAAGGCAACGCTCCGGTTTTCAGTTCAAGACACCGGCATCGGCATGAGCCAAAAACAGGCGGCCAAATTGTTTCAACCGTTTTCCCAGACCGATCCGTCCACGACCCGTAAACATGGAGGTACAGGACTGGGCCTGGCAATTTGTAAACGTCTGGTCGAGATGATGGACGGTGAAATCAGTGTAAAAAGTGAACTGGGCAAAGGCAGCATTTTCAGCTTCACAGCAGTTTTCGGCCTGCATGCCAAGAAAATAAAATTGCGCCGCAATGTCGGAGATCTGGAAAAAATGAAGATCCTGGTGGTGGATGACAGTATCATGGCACAGAACATTTTAAGGGAGATCCTAGAATCTGTGGGGTTTGAGGTGTCAGTGGCAGGGACCGGAGAAGAAGCCCTGGTCGAACTCGACAGGGCCAGTGATGAAGGTCAACCATACGAACTGGTGATCATGGATTTGAAGATGCCCGGTATAAACGGCATTGAGACTTCCCGGCGTATCAGGATAAATACAAGCCTGTCACAGATTCCAATGATCATCATGGTGACCGCTTACGGTCGCAAAGAGGTCAAGCAGCATGCTGAACAGTTGGGGGTGGAAGGCTTTCTGATCAAGCCGGTAAACGCTTCGGTCCTGATTGATACCATCATGGGTGTTTTCGGGAGAGAAGTCGATAAACGCTCCAGCCAAAAAAAATCGAATGCGTCTTATCTGATACCTCTTCAAAAGATTCGAGGAGCAAAGGTCCTACTGGTGGAAGACAATGAAATCAACCAGCAGGTGGCCATGGAACTTCTTGGAAATGCACACCTTGTGGTGGAGATCGCAAATAACGGCAAAGAAGCGGTGGATGCGGTACAAAAGAACAAATTTGATGCAGTTCTTATGGATATCCAGATGCCGGAGATGGGAGGGTATGAAGCCACAAAAGAAATCAGGAAATTGGAGTCGGAAAATCGCAATGTGCCGATAATCGCAATGACGGCTCACGCCATGACCGGTGACCGTGAAAAGAGCCTGGAAGCCGGCATGAATGACCATGTGACCAAGCCCGTGGATATCGATGACCTGTATGCTGCTCTGGTTAAGTGGATCGAACCGGTGAACCGGGATTTGAAAAAACCTATAGAAAATCAGGACAGAAAACTACCAGGCCCGGGATTGCCCGAAAGTTTGCCGGGTGTTAATTATAAATCAGGCATGGCAAAACTGGCGGGCAATGAAAAGCTGTACATAAAATTGCTCAATAAATTCCACAACAATTATTCAAATACAGCAGATCAGATAAAAGATGCACTTGATAGAGGGAATCAGGAATTTGCACAGCGGCTGGTCCACACAATCAAAGG
>PIVS01000933.1 GCA_003353855.1 Desulfobacteraceae bacterium | reverse complement strand
CCGACCCATCCTGCTCATAGATGAAGCCCAGGAGATGCTGAGCGGATGTTTAAACGAATTGCGTTTGTTAAACAGCGTTGACTTTGATTCCCAAAATCTGTTGACCACCGTGATTTGCGCCGGCAATTTGCGGGTCCTGAACAACATGGCCTCAGAACTGCTGGCCTCTGGGATTGAAAAAGAACTCAGCCAACTGGATGAAAAACTCTTCATAGAAGTTTTTTCCAGGAAACCACCCAACAAGAAATCATAGGAGAACAATATGAGTATTTATGATGATCCTGACATAACATTGGAGGAAATCACCATGGAATTAGAATATCTTATCCGGGACATGGTCCTCACCGGACTTAAAAGCTTTACTAAGGAGTGGCGGTAACACCTTCAGGCAGTTCCAAAAGGTAAAGCAGTCAGAAGATAGCCCTATAGACTGCGACGAGCGGTTCTAAACAACATACGCCCGGACTTCAAAGTCCGGGCCCATTTCAATGGAAAGGATTTTATGGAAAATAAGCAATTATTTTAAACACCACTTCAGCCTGTCGGTCCTTGATGAAACAACCGGCAGGTGGCCTGTCGCATATTCCCCTAAAAACATCCCCTATCTTAAAGCTGAAAATGCAGGCGGCAGACACATCTTGCTCAAATCCGATCCTGTCATCCAGCCTTACTATTTTCTCGCAGACGATTTGGATATTGACCTGCTCATCCGACATCATCAATCCGGCCCCGATTTTTTTAAATCCGGAAGGATGGTTATAGAAACCTCCCCCGGCAATTATCAGGTCTGGATTCACAGTGCCCGCCCGTTGAACCTTACTGAAAAACGGTATTGGTTGGATAAACTGCATAGTGATCCCGGTGCAGACCCCAAAAACCGATGGGGCAGATGCCCCGGGTTCAGAAACAGAAAAGCAAAACACAAAATGGCATCAGGACAATACCCACTGGCGAAACTCATATGGGTTGACTGGAATCGTCAAGCGGATATCCCGAAAATTGAGTTGTCTTCACGCCCAAAAAGGCCTTTTCCCCATCAACCCCAGGGGGGAGTGTGTCATCACGATAATCTTACCCGATCCCTTTATAATAAAGGTGATGAATCTGCTACTGATTTTGCATATGCTTTGGCCCTTTATCGAAGAGGATTTACCAGAACTGAAATCTACAATCGTATTATAGAGGAAAGGCAGGATTGGAGTAATCATGCCGGTTCTCGGAAAAGAACACAATATCTG
>PIVS01000932.1 GCA_003353855.1 Desulfobacteraceae bacterium | reverse complement strand
ATACAACAGAATAGAATTAGAATAATAAATCATGATTAGTAAGTTAGAAGATGTAGCTAAGGTAGGTACTGAAACATATATTGATTTGGTGGAGTTGTGTGATACAATTCCACTTTTGCATTGGATGGTATCAGAACAAAGACCTCATGCTAAAGACTTAGAAAGAAAGAATGGTAAGATAATAGTTGATATAACTAGACCTCATATTATAAAGGATGTAGATTATTTTCAGCAAGCAGCTATTAACTTTAAGAAGTATAGTAAATACACAGACTACTATCCATCTAAATCCCCATCTTCTCCGTATAAGAAGTTTTGGGATGAAGAGATTAGAAGATGTAGAGATGGTTATGTGAGAGAGTCAGATGGTGAATGGGTTACCGGATACTATTACTTCTACCTAAACTATTCTCCTATTTTAAAGACTGAGGTTATTGGAGAAAGAAATGAGGATGGCTCTATACAAGCTGATAGGGTAGAAGGATTTCCAGACTTTTGGGATGGTGATTACCTCTTCTACCACTACGTAGACCAAGCAGAGAAATCTGGTCAGTATGGTACTGTTCTTAAAGCTAGGGGTAAAGGTTATTCCTTTAAGGCAGCTTCTATGATGAATAGAAACTATGCTCTTTATAAACAGGCTAAGTCATTTGCTCTTGCTGCAGATACAGAATATCTTACTACTGATGGTATACTTAATAAGGCTTGGGATATCTTTAGTTTTATTACAACTCACGTAGGTTTCGCTAAGAAGCTAGTGTTGGTTGATAAGACTATGCATAAGATGTCCGGGTATAAGAAGTCTGGTGAAGCTGGTTTGTTTGGGGCTAGGTCTGAAATGATTGGAGTTACACTTAAGAATGATCCTGATAAAGCGAGGGGTAAACGTGGTAAGATTATACTCTGGGAGGAGGCTGGTTCTTTTCCTCATATACTTAAATCTTGGAGACTAGCACAAAAGTCTCTAGAGGATGGTCAGAGGGTCTTTGGATTTATGTTAGCTTTTGGTACGGGTGGGGAAGAAGGTGTAGATTTTATTGGTCTTGAATCTTTATTCTACAACTCTAAAGCTTATAGAGTGTATAATGTAGCTAATGTCTGGGATAGAGGAGCCTCTAAAGCTAAATGTGCATTCTTTGTTCCTGATTATCTTAATCGTGCAGACTGCTATGATAAAGATGGAAACTCTGATGTAGTTAAAGCTGTCGCTGAAGTTATAGCTAAAAGACTAGATGTTAAG
>PIVS01000379.1 GCA_003353855.1 Desulfobacteraceae bacterium | reverse complement strand
CTTAAAACTGACTGTTACCAGTCAGCCTCCAAGGACTCGCTACCCGGTGGTTGGCCAACCTTCCGGGACGGGATTCGCACCCGCTGGATTACACGACCTTGCCCGGCCGCACAAGTAAGCTGTCCCTTGGATTCCCTTTGAATTGATACAATATTCTATATGACAATCGAATTTTCACTGGAAACGTTATCTTGGGGTTGCCAATTTTTCCTGGAGCGTTGCATAGCTATTGAAAGCTGTACAGGTGAAAAGGGTTTTAACAGTGCACATTGTGGCAAGCAAGTTAGATTTTTCGAATCCCATTTCCTGAAGATTGTCTCTAAATTCCCAACTCCTATTTAATGGTAATATTCTCTTATGTTGTCAGTTTAATTATGTTTTGTGATTTAATTCTTATCTGATTCCATTTACTTAAAAAAATCAGAAAAGATCCTTTTAATTCCTCTAATTCCCCTTCCAGCCTACCGATCTTTTTCAATCGTAAGCTGTTGACCCCATTTAATTCGAGGATGGTTGAAAAAGATTCCTCCCTCCTTTACAAAAGGAAAAGCCCGAAGTGGCACCTTCGGGCTTTAAAGAAGAGCTATTGCGAGCAGCCGCCAAAAGCTCATCCCGTATTTCCATTCTAATTCATTCCTCCGGTTGTTTGCAAGATTGGAGGGATATCCATTTTGCTATTGATCAAAATTACCTGCAGATGGTGCGGGTTAATATTTTGTATCTGCCGATCCTGCTTCAGAGGCCAGACTTATTGTGGTGAACCGTGTCGAGTAGCCGGAAAACGAAAAAATCATCGTGAAGCGCAAAGAAGATACCGGCAAAGCGATAAGGGTAAAAAAGCGCACCGAAACTCAGAAAATCGTCGCCGGCACGGCCTGATTCCAACTATCCGAAAAAACATGGATGATGCATCTTCCACACCACTATCTAAAAGGGTTATAAGGGAGTTATGCAGACTTTCAAATCATCTTTTTCATGAAAAAACCAGCCCGTATTGCCATTTTTGCGGGTGTGACGGTCAAATTGCTGATCATTTCCCCCGCCGTGGCTACGGATAAACAGGAAAGGAGTGAACATGATACGCAAAAAAATACTGGTTTCCGATCGGATCAGGAAAAATGAGGGGAGCTTTGGCTTTATTCCCCATCGTTTTCTTACCGGTGGATTCATAGCCGAGCTAAGCCAGCATGAACTTCTGTTATATCTCTTTCTGATTCTGGCTGCGGACCGTCACGGTTTATCCTTTTATGGTTACAATTCCATTTGCACGCTGCTTAGCCTCAATGTCGATCAGTACCTAAAAGCACGAGATGTTTTGATTGAAAAAGATTTGATCGCCTTTGATGGAACCATTTTTCAGCTGCTTTCTTTACCTGCGTCGTTAAAAAAAGCACCTCGGCAGCAGCGATTTCAAGCAAAGGGCAAAAGAGATCCTGTATCAATTGCTCAAGTTCTTAATCAGTCGCTCAGAGGATTGCCCCATGATCGATAACCGGATCCAAGCATTTAAAAAAGACATTGATGACTATCTCCAATGGATGATTTTCAATGGATATGCTTTCCACACATGTGGCTCATATCAAGCTGAGTTAAACAGTTTTCTCCTTTTTATCATCCGGAATCAGATTGACTGCGATGATATATTTACTCTTGATACATTGAAAAATTTTCAAAAAAATAAACCGGCAGCAGAAGGTGCTGCGGTAAGAGGCCTTTGGCAGCGTCTATTCGATCAAAAAAGAGTTCGTCATCCCATAGACCCGCCACGTAGAAGACTGCCGAATATTTATGAAGACTATCTGCTTTATTACAATCAAACCCGGCAACTGTCATCTATCAAGCTTGCGCGTATCCGAAGGGTTCTTGTTGCTTTTCATAATTATCTTGAAAGACAAAACATCAAACTGGCGTCCATCCGTATTGAACAAATCGATGCATTCCTGGCGGAATTTTTTATTCCCTTTTCTTCAATGTCCCGCCAAACATACCGTACCTATCTCCGGGGGTTTTTAAAATATTTACATTACCAAAAGATCACTCGCAAAAACCTCGCCCCTTTGGTGGTCGGCCCTCGTCAGTTTGCTAAAAGCAAGCCTCCCAAATTTTTTCGCCCTCATGAGATTAAACGGCTTTTTGACAGCTTTAACCTTTCTTCATTCAAGGATATTCGAAATTATGCAATGGTCAAACTGGCGTATGGCTTGGGGCTCCGGCCGGATGAAATCAGGCTCATAACATTAGATGACATCTCATTTGAAAAATCTGAGCTGACCTTAAGGACTCGCAAAAATGGTATCCCTGTTAAGCTTCCCCTTCCTGAAAACATCATAAAAGCGATTGCTGCTTATATCATCGGCGCAAGGCCCAAAAGCAACCACCGACTGCTTTTTTTGAATCTGGTGGCGCCTTACCGGTGTGTCTGTACCAACTCGGTCGGCGCGCATATCACAGTGTGCATCCGAAAAGCTGGACTGCCCGGCTCTGCCTACTGGCTGAGACATACGTATGCTCAGAATTTGCTGGAGGCAGGATCGTCAATTTATGAAATTAAAGAGATGATGGGCCACAATACCATCAATTCCTCTGAAAATTATCTCACTATTCATATCAATCTGATGCGAAAGGTCATATTCAATGAAAAACTTTGAAAGCTTTTTGGCTCCCCATTTCAATGACTTTATCGCTTATCGTCAAGGCCTTGGGTATTCCGTAAAAGCGACACGCTCATACCTTTTACGGCTTGACCGCTATGTAAAATACCAGAAAATCAAGCCAGAACTATTACAGCCTTTGTTTTTCTTTGAGTTCAGAAACAGCCTTAAAATGGAGCCGATATCCATCAACCATCTTCTCAGCGTTATCCGCGTGTTTTTTAATTTTATGGTACGAACGGATTGTTATACGCTAAATCCGTTAAAAGACATCCCGCCTTTGCCGGAGTATTCTTTTGTCCCCTTTATCTTCTCACCGGAACAAACCGATCAATTCATTGAGGCGGTTTGCAAGCGAATCCGTAAAAAACACAGGTATTACCTGAAAGACTTTTCTGAATATATGGCGATCGTCCTGATGGCACGGTGCGGCCTCAGAATCAAAGAGCCCTTAGGATTGCAGCGTCATCATTATCGATGCCGTGAAAAAAGCATTTACATTGAAAAAAGCAAATTTAACAAAGACCGCCTCATCCCTGTTCCAAAATCCGTAGCTGCAGAATTTGACAACTACCTTGCCGTTCGAGATGCCTTGCTATCTTATCAAAATTCCTATCTGTTCGTCGGAAAGCGGCAAAACGGATTAAAAGACCCCCGGATGCGATTTGTATTTCATCGGGCAGTTCAGGATATCGGTATTAATCAACCCAGACTGGTGATCGGCTCTATGGTTTTTGCTTCCCCAACGCCTCATAGCCTGCGCCACAGTTTTGCTGTAAACACATTAAAACATATCAAGGAACGCGGTGGTTACCCTCAGCATGCACTGCCTGTTTTAGCAACGTATATGGGCCATCGGATTTATCAGTATACCGCTAAATATCTGAAGTTTATTGATGCAGAGCAGCGCCAGGGATTGTTTGATTTTGCCGGATCAAAAAGGAAGATACATGAGGCTTGAAACGTGCATTTACCGGTTCTTTGATCAGTATCTGCCGCGTATAAAGGGCACCAGTCCCCAAACCATTAAGGCATATCGGGATGTTTTTACTTTGTTACTGCCTTTTGCCGCAAACCGGCTTTCTATAAAAGTTTCTTCTCTCAGAGTCGAGCACCTCACACCTGAGATGCTGTTTGCATTTTTGGATTATCTGGAATCGGATCGCGGAAATGCTGTCCGGACCCGGAACCATCGGTTGGCGGCTATAAAATCTCTGGCCAAAATGGTCCGGCTCATGTATCCGGAAAAACGGGAGGTAGCCCAACAGATCCTGGAGCTTCCTCAAAAACGTGCTCAAGGGCAACTGATCGGCTTTCTCTATCCGGATGAAATCCTGAAAGTTTTTCATTGCGTAAATCTCATAAAAAAAGGCGGCTTTCGAGACTACACCATTCTTCATCTGCTTGAGGACTCCGGTGGTAGGGCGAGTGAAATCGCAATGCTGAAACTTGATTATTTTGATCCGTCAAACCATACATTGATTATTCTGGGCAAAGGAAACCGTTATCGACAAATACAACTGGAACCCAGAACCGTTGGGCTTATCAGACGCTATATCGCTAAATACCGCATTAAATCAAAACCGCTTTATAATCAGCGCTTGTTTATCAATCAACGTGGCGAAGGAATAACTCGCCACGGCATTTACCGCATGTGTAAAAAATATCTGCAAAAGGCCTTAAGTCCGAAACGGCTTAAATATATCAATCCGGTTCACAGCTTTCGTCACAGTTGCGCAGTCCGTATGCTTTTGTCCGGAAAAAGTCTTACGGATATTAAAAACCGCCTGGGTCATGAAAACATTCAATCCACAACCGTTTATACACATATGGACTTGACTCGCAAGCAGGCGGTACAGAAAAAATTTATCGAATACATGAAATCCAATATCTCTGAAGATCCAAAGATCAGCGAATGGGTTGATTGGGAAAATAAAAAGGATATTTTAAAATGGCTCGATAGCCTTTAATGGGGAAGGAAGACTATAGATGCTGCAAAGAGGGGTATATAAAGTGCTAAATTGTTATGTTGACAGTTATTTTAGAAAATTATCGTTTTCTTTGTAACATGTTGTTTTAATATAAAATTTAAATTTACATGAGCAAGGTTAAATATTACAATAATCTTAAGAGGTTAAGTGAACTCGCAACATAAATTCTCTTATCACAGGTTTCAGGAAATCTGTGAAGTGTGGCAGAAATCACAACATTTTTGCATTTCTTCCAGCCCCAAAAGTTGTGTTCATCATGAAAGTTCAGAGCTTGCCTTGTTATCGATAGTCCGCGCCTCAGAAAACATCAGGAATACTGTCGTTTTGAACCGCAAGCAGCAGAATTTAAAATTTATCCGGAATTGTAGACTGAAAATGACAATCAAAG
>PIVS01000027.1 GCA_003353855.1 Desulfobacteraceae bacterium | reverse complement strand
AGTGTGACCCTGATGCACAAGGGTAATATCATGAAATTCACCGAAGGGGGATTTCGGAAATGGGGATATGAAGCTGCCTTTGAAACCTTTGGAGATCGGGTGATCACCGAGGATGAGCTTTTTGATACCCATGAAGGGATCGTGCCCGACGGTCGGGTGGTTATCAAGGACAGGATAGCAGATATGGTATTTGCTGAAGTTCTGCTGCGGCCTGAAAATTTTGATATTATTGCCTGTCCCAACCTGAACGGGGATTATATCTCAGATGCCCTGGCTGCACAGGTCGGGGGTTTAGGCATTGCACCCGGGGCCAATATCGGTGATAATTGTGCTGTGTTTGAAGCTACCCATGGAACCGCCCCGGACATTGCCGGTAAGGACATTGCAAATCCCTGTTCCATTATTCTATCCGGCGCCATGATGTTTGATTACATGGGGTGGCAGAGGGCAGGCGATCTTATTCGGGAGGGTGTCTCAAGGGCGCTTGCCTCGGGCAGGGTCACAAAGGATTTGGCTTCCCGTATCAGCGGGGGAGAAGAGGTGACATGTTCCAGATTTTCAAGGATTATAGCAGAACATATTCTTTTTTAGCAATAAAGAGGCTTGTTTCTGTATTTCAGGCACTGGTGTTCCCCTGCCAATGTCTGAAATGCAGGGCCTATATTAATCCGGACAGGCCGGATGGTCTTTCTGGTTGCTTTTGCAGCAATTGCCTCCCCTTTGAACCGGTTGAGTTCAAACCGCCGTTTTGCCCCGCATGCGGCCATCTTTTTGACCAAATCCCCGGCCGGGCTGCAGGTTCTGCTTCCGGCATGGAAAACCATCTTTGTGAAACCTGCCTGATCACCCCAACCTTTGTCAAACAGGTCAGAGCCGCCTTTCAATACCAGGGGATTATAAAAGAGGCCATTCCTTTATTTAAGTATCAATCAAAGCTCTCCCTTGCCCGGGTGTTTGAAAAGAATATGTTTGATGCCTTTGAACGGTATTTTGTAAACGCTTCCATTGATCGGATACTGCCCATTCCCTTGCATCTAAAAAAAATGAAGCAGCGGGGATTTAACCAGTCTTTTCTCTTCATCCGCAATTTCAAAAAAAAATATAAATCGGTTTATGGGAAAAAACCTTCTTGGCAGATTGACACAACCACGCTTTTGAGAGTTAAATCCACCCTGCCCCAAACCGGATTTGATATCCAGGAGCGGAAAGATAACCTTAAAGGGGCCTTTTCCCTGGGAAAAAAGGCAAAACTTGCCGGGGATAATATCTTGCTGGTGGATGATGTATATACCACGGGGGCCACCTGTGGTGAAGCTGCAAGGCTTTTACTGAAATCCGGGGCAAACCGGGTGGACGTCCTGGTCCTTGCCAGGGCATGATGCCCTGTGCTGGCAAATTTATTTATGATTAATATCAGGCTTATTATCATTTTATTTTTGTGATGTTTTTTTCCAGGGTTTGTATTCACAACCAATCGCATCATCAAAACAAAAGGTTGGTAAAATGCCAGAAGACGATGTAAATAGTCTTATTGAAATGGCTGACCAGCATTTTATGAGGCCAGGGAATCAGGAAGAAATCAGATCGCGGTAAGATAACCAGCGTTCTTCACACGTAAAATAGTGTTAGGGAAAATGAGAAATACCCTTAAAAAGATATTAACCGTCTGCTACCCCCGCACTCTCCAGAGCCAGATGCTCATCCTGGTGTTCCTGGTGGTATTTGTTACCATTTTTGTCAGCGGTGCCATTTTTGCTACCTTTATCGGGGATATCTCCAGGAAGCAGATCAGCAGACGTGCCTTGGATATCGGGCATGTGCTGGCCCTGATGCCGGTGGTTCAGGAGACGTTAAAGCAAGGCCGGGACTCTGGGGGAAGGATTCAGAAACTGGCTGAGCGTGTTCGCATCAAAACCGGGGCCCAGTTCATCGTGATTGCCGATGATAAAAGTCTGAGGTTTTCCCATGCTGATCCGGAAAAAATAGGGCGCAGGTTTGTGGGGGGAGATGAAACACGGGCATTGGCCAGCGGCCAGGCCTACGTGTCAGAGGCAACCGGTACTCTGGGACCTTCCCTTCGAAGCATAGTGCCGGTGTTTGATTCAGGGAAAAAGATTACAGGATTTGTTTCTGTGGGTTATCTTCAGGCCCAGGTGATGGAAACTGTTCAGGGATATCAGCGGGAACCTGCCACCCTGATTTTCATGTTGTTTGTGGTGGTGCTTTTAGGGGCCACAGGCATTGCAAGGTTTGTGAAAAAGCAGACCCTGGGGTTGGAACCCAGGGAAATCTCCTCCCTTTATCTGGACCGGCAGGCAATTATTGAGTCCATAGGAAGCGGTATTATTGCCGTGGGCGACAATGGGAAGATCCGGCTTATCAACCAGGCTGCCATGGAGTTTTTAAATCTTGACAGGGATGGGCGGCTGATCGGCAGGAAAATCAGCGATGTCTTTTCCAACACAGATTTTTTAAGTTTGCTGCAAACTGAAGCCCGTTCCTCCCTTCAAGAGGTTTATGCCGACGGTCAGACTTTTTTATATACTGCGGTTCCCATCGTTTATGCAGGGGCGGTTCATGGGGCGGTGGCCAGTTTTCGTCCCATGGAGGATTTTCATAAATTGCGGCAGGAACTGAGACAGATCAAAGAATTTTCAGAGATGCTCAGGGTACAGGCCCATGAATACTCTAATAAACTCCATACCCTGGCAGGGCTCTTGCAAATGGAAGCATACCAGGAGGCCATCGAACTTGTGACCAAAGAATCCGCAGGCCTTCAACGTCTGATTCAAACCCTGGGAGATGCCATTCCCCATCCGGCCCTTGCCGCCATTATCATGGGTAAGTATAACAGGGCGCTTGAAATGAAGGTGGATTTTAAGTTTAATCCGGACAGTTACATGGGAGATATCCCAATGGATTATGACCAGGACAAACTGGTGACCATTCTGGGGAATCTATTGGACAATGCCATGGAGGCGGCTGCAGGCTTTACCGGACGCCGTCCCTGTATCCAGGTGTTCATGACCGATATCGGTTGTGATTTGATCTTTGAAATCGAGGATTCCGGTCCGGGGGTTTCCGTGGACCTTGCCGACAAGATCTTTCTAAAGGCCTATTCCGGTAAAGCGTCCAAAGGGGATTTGGGAAATATTCACGGAGTCGGCCTTTACCTTGTGGATCAATATGTAAGGCAATTAAAAGGACAGATAACTGTTTCAACCGGTGAGCTGGGCGGGGCGCTGTTTACCCTGAGCCTTCCCAAACAGCCAAACGTGCCGGTAAAATTAAGTGCCGGAGGAATAAGATGAATAACTATCGTGTTTTGGTGGTTGAGGATGATACCAGGATTGCGGAGATGCACCGGTTTTTTGTTGAAAAGGTGCCAGGGTGTGAGGTGGCAGGTATTGCCCAGAACATAGAGCAGGCGAGAGAACTGGTAAAGCTGCTGGATCCTGACCTGTTGCTTTTAGACCTTTATATGCCGGACGGAAACGGTATGGAGATCCTGTCCGAGCTTCGGGGGGAAGGCAGGGCGGTCGACGTCATTCTGATCACAGCTGCCAGGCATGTGGCTGATGTGCAAAAGGCCATGAGGGCAGGGGCTTTTGACTATCTGGTAAAACCCGTTGTCTTTAGCAGGTTTGAACAGGCATTGAGTCGGTTTCTCAATTATCGCCGGCTGTTGGATCAGGGACGTACCCTGGAGCAAAAGGATATTGATGAACTGAACCAGCCGCTTTACCCAGTTGCAGGAAGTTGTCATGTGGTGCCCAAGGGGATTGATGTGTTGACCCTTGGCAAGGTCAGGCAGGTATTTGAGCAGGTCGGCCCGGACGGATTCAGTGCGGAGGAAGTGGGGGAACACATCGGTGCAAGCCGGTCCACGGCCCGGCGTTATCTGGAATATATGATTACCTCAGGCGAACTTCGGGCCGATGTGATCTACGGCAGTGTGGGACGGCCCGAAAGACGATACTTCCCCCAGGAGAGCTTTTAGTAAAAGGCCCTCTGATGGAGGGCCTTTTGTCAGTATCTCTTCTTTACAAAAAAAATTAGATAAAAATCTGAGCCAGGGTATATCCCACACAGCAGGCAGTGACCACGCCGATCAGACCCGGAAACATGAAGCTGTGGTTGAAATAGTACTTGCCGATCCGGGTGGTGCCGGTGACGTCAAAGCTGCAGGTGGCAATATCCGACGGATAGTTGGGGATAAAAAAGTATCCGTAGCAGGCGGGCATAATTCCAATGACCAGGGCCGGAGGCAGCCCCATGCCCAGAGCCAGGGGCAGCATCATCCTGCAGGTGGCGGCCTGGCTGTTAACCACTACGGAAACGATGAACATGGCAAGGGCAAAGGTCCAGGGGTAGTTCTGCACCATCTCGACAATGCCCGCCTCGAAACTGGGAAGGGCGAATGTAAAATAGGTGTCGCTCATCCAGGCAATACCGAAAATGGCGATTGCCGCAACCATACCGGATTTAAAAACCACCCCTTCAGGCACTTTGGATGCATTGGTTTTGGTGACCAGAAGCATCAACCCGCCAAAGGCCAGCATCATCATCTGAATGATCACAGACATTTTTATGGCTTTCGTACTGCCGTCGATTGTCCTGATTTCAGGAAACATGGCAATGGCTACAATGGTCAGCAGGGCCAGTATAAAGATGATCATAGACTGCCGGGCTGCACGGGGAAGTTTTTCGTTCAGGGTGGTGGCGGTTGTTTCTTCGATTTTTTTCCGCCATGTGGGATCCTGCAGCCGGTTTTGGTATTCTTGATCATCCTCAAGTTCCACACCCCGGCGCATGCTGTAAAGGGACATGGCAATCACCCCTGTCAGGGTGGCTGGAATGGTTATACTAAGAATGGAGAACAGGGTGATACTGGTGTTAAGGTCGGTGAGCTGGGAAAGATAGTAGATCACCGCTGCTGAAAGCGGGCTGGCGGTGATACCCATTTGAGAGGCAACGGATGCCGCTGCCATTGGACGTTCCGGACGAATGTTATTCTTCAGGGCCACATCGCCGATAATGGGCATGACCGAATATACGGCATGGCCCGTACCCAGCATAAAGGTCATGGTATAGGTGACCAGGGGCCCCAGCAGGGAAACCCTTTTGGGATTGGATCTTAACAACCGTTCTGCTATCTGAAGCATGTACTTTAAACCGCCGGCCGCCTCAAGGATGGAGGCGCAGGTCACCACGGCCATTATGATCAGCATAACCGTGATTGGTGGAGAGGTGGGCGGCATCTGGAAGACAAAGACCTCAATGGCAAGACCGATACCTGAGATCACCCCCAGGCCGATACCGCCGTAACGGCTGCCGATATATAGCATTAACAGCAAGAACAAAAATTGGATGTACAACATGGAAAATACTCCTTTTCAAATTATAGTAAATCTTCTGCCTCCGATTTTCGGGGGCATCAGCGGATGTGATAATATACAAATGTTGAAAAGGCGTAAACTTTCTGAAATTAAAGAGTTTTTAAATCTTTGTGGGTGTTTTGTTCATTTTGTTCACAAGGTGGCAGGAAACTTTTTGCTCAGGGGCAGACGGGACAGGAAAAAAGCATTTTTGTATCATAATGATAAACATCACAGGAAAGAGTTATTAAGTTGTCAAGATATTTTGATGAGTTGGAGTATGGCCTTTCGGAGCGTATCTGAAAAAAAGGCTTCAACTTGACAAAAGGAAAAAAAGCATCTATTTATCCTCTCGGTTGGATTGGATTGCTATATATTGGATTGAGAGCGATAGTGAATAGTGCAACGAGTTTTGGAAGGTTTTCCGGTATTCTCGTTAAGTTTTAGCTCCTCAATATTATTCCAGGTTTTTCCTTTTTTAAACAATCTCTTCATATTAAAGGATATAGCAATGTAACCGACGGGGCGGAGCTATTTGTTTTTTTTAATATCACATAGTTTTTTTTTTAAATTAGATGGGGGCTTTGTTGACATGAAAATATTGATCGTTATCCCATCCAGGTATAAATCATCTCGTTTTCCTGGAAAGTCTCTGGCTGATTTGGTGGGAAAACCCATGGTTCAGCATGTTTATGAAAAGGCCATCCAGTCAAAAAAAGCATCAAGAGTGGTTGTTGCAACGGATGATCAGCGAATTTATGATGTTATCACAAAATTTGGTGGTGATGTTATGATGACAGATGACAGTCATTTGACAGGTACTGATCGCATCATTGAAGTTTCAGAAAAAGTCAAAGGTGATATTTTCATTAATGTTCAGGGGGATGAGCCGCTCATACGACCGGAAGATATTGATCTTTTGATCGATAAGATGGTCAGTGACCCAACCTGTGAGGTTGCAACCTTATGCCATCCGATTCATGGGGATGAAGCCCTCAATCCCAATGTTGTCAAGGTGATTCGTTCAGGTACCGGAAAAGCGCTTTACTTTAGCCGCAGGGCCATTCCATTTTCCAAAAAAAATATACGTCATGTCACCTACCTAAAACATGTGGGGGTTTATGGTTATAGTTGCAAGGTTTTGTCTGAATACAAAAATCTTCCCTACTCTTACCTTGAAAATATGGAGCAACTTGAGCAGTTACGTCTTTTGGAGGCCGGTATCTCCATTGATGTTCTAAAGACAGGGAGAGCTGGCCAGGGGGTGGATACCCCGGAAGATCTTGAGAAGGTGAAACAAATTATGATGAATATGAATAAGGTATCTCAAAATTAGTGATGTCACAGGTAATGAAACAAAGAACCTCCTTTGAAATACAAAAAGCTGTGGTCATGTCCCTTTTTTTACGTGAGATGAAAACAAGATTTGGCTCCCAGCAACTTGGCTACCTGTGGGCCATATTGGAGCCGGCAGCCATTATTGTAGTATTTTGGATTATGTTCGGCTTCAGGATGAAAAAAACAATGCCGGGTGTTGATTATCCCATGTTTTTAATGACAGGAATGCTTGCGTGGAAGTTGTTTTCAGGGTATGTGACAAGATCCATGAATGCCTTTGAGGCCAACCAGGGTCTTTTTGTATATAAGCAGGTTAAGCCCGTGGATACATTGATCTCAAGGTTGCTGGTTGAGTGCCTGCTCTATCTGATTGTGGGATGTGTTTTTATCATTGCTGGATATCTACTTGGCTTTAGCGTAGCAATAGATAATATACCGGGGCTTGCGGCTATCTTATTTTTATTTGTTCTCTTTACTTTCAGTACAGGTCTTTTTTGTGCGGTGGTGGGAAGCTTTTCAGACAATTTTAAAAAGGTTGTCGGTTTAATCATGCGCCCCATATTTTTTATGTCCGGCATTTTTTTTGCTGTTCAGGATGTTCCGGAAAAATTTCGTGATATATTGTTGTTCAATCCCTGTTTAAACTTTCTTGAACTGATCAGGACCCAATACTTTGCAGCCTTTAATTCCCAGCATGCAAGCTTGCTTTATATTGTAAGTTGCACCCTTGTTATCTCCCTTTTGAGTCTATGGCTCTATTCTAAATTAGAAAAGCGGATTATTGCATCATGATCAGTTTAAAAAATGTAACAAAATATTACAGGGTTAATGGAAGCAAAAATTATATTTTAAAAAATGTCACCTTGGATATCCCTTCAAACACCAATGTGGGTATTTTGGGAAAAAATGGGGCTGGGAAATCAACCCTGCTCAGGATGATAGGGGGGATTGATTTTCCCAATTCAGGAAAAATTGAATCGGATAAAAAATTTTCCTGGCCCATGGCTCTTAGCGGAGGGTTCCAGGGAAGTTTATCCGGCAAGGAGAATGCCCAGTTTGTGTGCAGATTTTATGGGAAATCCCATGATGCCATACGCAAAGCTCTTGCCGAGGTAGAAGAGTTCAGTGAACTTGGAAAATATTTTCACATGCCCATTAAAACCTATTCAACTGGGATGAAATCAAGGCTTGGCTTTGCCATGAGTATGGCCTTTGATTTTGACTATTATTTAATTGATGAAACACTGTCTGTGGGGGATAAATATTTCAAGGAGAAATGTCAGAAAAAAATAAAGCAACTACAGGATAATAAGAATATCTTGCTTGTAAATCATGGCATGGCTGTTTTGAAAACAATGTGTGACTCCGGCATATTATTAAATGATGGCGAAATGCAATATTTTGAAAATATAGATGATGCAATCAAGGAATATAACAGGATATAAGAAGGTTTTTAATGAGGAAGCATTTAAGTTTTTTTTTGATTGTCGTAATTCCGGTAATGGTTACTGCCTTGTATCTTTTTCTTTTTTCCGTTGAAAAATTTAGTTCATCTGCCACCTATCTGATCAAGGACAACTCCACAAGTAAAACCATGGGAATTGATCTTGGAATCTTTGGTAGCACAAGTTCTTCAAATAAACAGGATTCCAAGATTATAGAAGTCTATTTTCACTCCTTTGATACTTTGGACAGGGTAGATAAAAAGTTCGGGCTCTACGATCTTTACAGATCAAGTGATACCGATTTGCTTAATCGCTTGTTTAAATTTTCAACCAGGGAAGATTTTTTGAAGATTTTTGTCAATAATCTTACAATTTCTTTTGATGAGGCGACGGGGCTTTCAACCTTATCTTTCATGGATAATAATCCTGAACGGTCCCGCAAAATTGTGAATTTTCTTCTTAGCTGCGGAGAAGGCGCTCTCAATCAGTTTAACAGAATTAATGCAGAGAAAAAGTTGTCTTTTATCAACGATCAGGTCAATTTGAACAAGCAAAAGCTGGAGCTGGCAACAGCTAAGTTGGAAAAATTTCAAAATCAATATAATATTATTGATCCCAAAGCTGATCTTGCAATCAACAATTCTATTATTGCTAATCTTTCAAGTGTTTACATAGAAAAAAATGCCCAGCGTAACCAGTTGCTTAGTTTTATGCACAAAGAATCCATTGATGTTGTAAAGTTGGATTATGAAATTCGTGAAATAAAATCTGCCTTAAAAAAGATAAAAAGCAAAATGACCGGGGATACAAGCACCCACCTGAACGATCTGTTTTTTAAATTTGCCAGGCTCCAGGCCCAGGTTGATTTTACTTCGGAAGTTTACAAGAAAACCCTGGTTGAGTATGAGGTTGGCAGAATAGAGGCTCTCCAGGAGGCCAAAAACTTTGAAATTATCACCACCCCGACTCTGCCGGATGAGTCTTCATGGCCGAATAAACCAAAAGTTTTAGGATCAATGATCATACTTCTTCTGGTTTTATACAAAATAACAGGATTGATTGGATTAGTAATAAATGATCACAAGGATTAGTGGGATGAAAAATATTAAAAGATTAGTATTGTCAGTTCTTTTTTTTGTCTGTTCTTTATTGACCTGTTCTGCATTGATCTGTCAGGCCGCAGGATTTTCCGTGGGTGAGTCTGTTGCGGCTGATCCGGATAAGGAACTTGCGCAAATAACAATACCAGGAGAAGAAAATATAGTTTTTGGGGGCAATCTTTTTAATGGCCATTTTCGTGATATCAAGCAACCAGGCTTTAACCCGGACTATTTTGTAAATATCGGTGATATTGTCAGTATAAGAATCTGGGGTGCCTTTGAGTTTGCACAAGAGCTTCCCGTTGACAGCCAGGGTAATATTTTTTTACCCAAGGTTGGAATCGTTCAGGTTCTAGGAGTTAAGAACAGGGAACTTGTTTCTCTGGTGAAAGATAAAGTTAAAAAATTATACAACAATAAGGTCTTTGTCTATGCCAATGTGGCAAGTTATCAGCCGATTACAGTTTTTGTTACAGGGAGCGTAAAAAGTCCCGGCCTGTATAAGGGGATGTCTTCGGATTCTGTCCTCCAATTTATCGACAGGGCCGATGGTATTTTAAAGGGGGTCGGAAGTTTCAGGAAGATCGAAATTCTTCGGGGAAGCGATGTTGTCAAGCAAATTGACCTTTATTCTTTTTTAGTCAGCGGACACAATGAGCTGTTCCAGTTCCATAGTGGAGATGTTGTTTCCGTCAAAAATATTATGCACCAGGTTACGGTGATTGGTGATGTAAAGCGGCCTTTTAAGTTTGAGTTTTCCAAAAAAGAGGTTTCAATGGGTCAAATTGTGGATCTTGCTATTCTAAAACCTGAAACAACAAATTTTACCATAACCAGATGGAAGCGTGACAACAAACAGATTCTTCTTTCAGGTTCCCTTGCGGAGATGGATAATATCAAAGTCTTGGCAGGGGATACCATTGAGTTTTTTTCAGATCACAGGTCAAGTTTGAACAAAATTAACATCAGCGGTGAACAGGATGGTCTCAGCACCATTCTTGTAAAAAAAGATGAAACCCTGGGGGGTGTTCTTAAAAAAATCAAACTGAATTCAAGATCCAATGCGGCGGCGGTCCAGGTATTTAGAAAAACAGTTGCAGACAAGCAAAAACAGCTTCTGTTAGCCCATCTCCAGGAGCTTGAATCCATGGTTCTGATGAGTTCTTCCATGACATCAGAGGAGAGTAAAATAAGAAGCTTTGAAAATAAATCCTACATGAGTTTTATCGAGCGGGCAAAAAAAGTGGAGCCCAAGGGGCAGATTGTCATCAATGAAAAGACCGATCCCAACAGCATCTATTTAGAAGAGGGAGATCAGATTTATATTCCCTCCATCACAAATCTTGCAATGGTTCAAGGAGAGGTTTCCATTCCCGGTGCCCATACATTTGTGGAGGGGTATTCTGTCAATGATTACCTTCAGTTGTCAGGAGGTTTTACCGACAGGGCCGATGAAGACAAGGTTCTGGTTATCTCCCAAAACGGAAGCGTGGAAAAAATGGTGTCCCAAAGTGCCATGAAAAAAAGCATGATTAAAAGTGGGGATTCCGTTCTTGTACTGCCAAAAGTTGCTGGAAAAAATCTCCAGGTGGCCAAGGGAATTACACAAATCATGTATCAGATTGCCGTGAGTGTCGGCGTACTGCTGGCAATTTAATGATTTTTGACTAATATATTATTTTAATACTAAGGAAGATTATGGCTGAGTTTAAAATAGGCGACAGAACAGTAGGCCTCGCACACCGACCATTAGTTATTGTAGAAATTGGAATCAACCATGAAGGTAGTTTAAAAACAGCCTGCGCAATGGTAGATGCTGCAGCTTCCTCTGGAGCTGAGATTATTAAACATCAGACTCATGTAGTAAATGACGAAATGAGCCATGAGGCTCGAAATGTCATCCCTGCAAATGCCAATGATTCTATTTATGACATAATGGACAGGTGTGCCTTATCTGAAAAAGATGAGATCAAATTAAAAGAGTATGTTGAAAGCAAAAATATGATATTTATCAGCACTCCATTTTCTCGTAAAGCAGCTGATAGATTAAATAAAATGAATGTCTCGACATATAAGATAGGCTCCGGAGAGTGTAACAACTACCCTCTTATTGACCACATTGCCTCTTTCGGTAAACCACTTATCGTAAGTACAGGTATGAATAATATTGAGAGTGTAAGAAAATCGGTAGAAATAATCAGGAAACACAATATCCCATACGCACTACTTCACTGTACAAATGTCTATCCAACACCATCCCATTTGGTTCGTTTGGGGGCAATGACACAGTTGGCAAATGAATTTCCAGATGCAGTGATCGGGTTATCGGATCACACAACATCCAATTATGCATGCTTTGGTGCAACAGCGCTTGGCGCCTGTATAATTGAGCGTCACTTTACGGATCGAATGGATCGCCCAGGTCCCGATATAATAAACTCGATGGACCCATTATCCCTAAAAGAACTAATTATCGGAAGCTGTGAAATTGCCAAAATGCGTGGTGGAACCAAGGAAGCTGTAGCTGAAGAAAAAGCAACCATCGATTTTGCATTTGCAACCATAGTTACAACAGCTCCCATAAAAAAAGGTGAGAAGTTAACCCGGGATAATATTTGGGTAAAACGCCCTGGAACAGGGGAAATTATGGCTGAAGACTACGAATCTCTATTGGGTCAAACTGTGAGTCAGGATATTGCCAATGATACGCACCTAAGCTGGAGATATATCAATGAATAACACCTCAAAATCAAAAGAAATTCTTTTTTTATCAGGAACCCGTGCCGATTTTGGAAAGTTAAAAGCTCTAATCAATGGGGTCATTAAAAGCGACAGTCTCAACTATAAGATATTTGTGACTGGCATGCACCTTCTTAATCAATATGGCAATACGTTCCAGGAAATCGAAAAGAGCGGGTTCACAAGGGTTCATAAATATATCAACCAATATATTGGTGAACCAATGGAAATGGTGTTGGCAAATACTGTTCATGGTTTATCACGCTATGTCCACCAGAACAAACCCGATTTGATTGTCATTCATGGTGATAGAATTGAAGCACTTGCAGGTGCAATAGTGGGAAGTATGAATAACATTCTGGTCGCACATATTGAGGGGGGGGAACGATCCGGGACAATTGATGAACTTATTCGCCACTCCGTTTCAAAATTATCCCACATTCACTTTGTGGCAAACAATGAAGCAAAACAGAGACTGCTTCAAATGGGGGAAAATTGTGAATCGATATTTGTTATAGGGTCACCAGACATTGATGTGATGAAATCTTCAAATTTACCCTGCATAAATTCTGTTAAATCGCACTATGCGATACCTTTTGAGACGTACAGCATCGTGTTATTTCATCCAGTTACAACTGAACTTGATGAAATTAAGTGTCAAATTAATAATTTGGTATCGGCTCTCATTAAAACCAACAGGCAGTATATTGTAATCTTCCCAAACAACGACCCTGGCACAAAAACAATCATAGATGCTTATGAAAGGATTTGTGACAATGATAATTTTAGAATTTTCCCATCCATTCGATTTGAAAATTTCTTAACTTTTATAAAACATGCAAAATCAGTCATTGGAAATTCAAGTGCCGGTATTCATGAGGCACCGATCTATGGAGTGCCAACCATAAATATCGGGAGCAGACAGAATGATCGATTTAAATATAAATCAATACATGATTGTTCATATGACATAAAAGATATAATCAGTAAAATAAATCAAATCTATTCAAAGCAGACAAAATATACTAACAGCAGCTATTTTGGAATTGGTAACAGCGCCAGCAGCTTTATTAAACTTCTGGAATCTCGGAGTATTTGGAACGTATCCTGTCAGAAAATTTTTCAGGATATACCGTTCTACAACGAACATACCCGGAACGATTTTATCGAGGAAAATCAAGATAATTCAGAACACCATATAGAGGAAATACGCTATGCGTAAACTTGTTGCCATTATAACGGCACGGGGTGGTAGCAAGGGATTACCAGGTAAAAACATCATTGATTTAAATGGTAAACCGCTGATTGCACACACCATTGATTCTGCTAAAGAAAGTGGAATATTTAGTGATATTGTGGTTACCACTGATGACACTAAGATCAAAGATATATCATCAATGTATGGAGCCGTCGTCATTGACAGACCCAAATCACTGGCAACAGACAAATCAACTAGTTTGGACGTGATCGAACATGCCCTCATGACCCTGAAAAAAAAGGGCAGACAATATCATTCTTTTGTGCTGTTGCAGCCGACATCCCCGCTAAGAAATGCCCGACACATCAAAGAGGCATTCAACCTGTATACGTCCCAGAATGCATCTTCACTTGTCAGTATAACTGAGCAAGACCATTCCCCATACAAGTGTTTTATAGAAGAGGACGAAAGCTTTAAACCCCTTTTTGGATGGCAATACCTGACAATGCCTCGTCAAGAATTACCAAAAGTCCATCGAACAAATGGGGCTATTTATATTTGCCGAACAGACGCTTTTTTGAGAGCTAAAAACATTTTTGAAAAACCTCTAAAAACCTACAATATGGACCCATATTCCAGTGTTGATATCGACACAGCCTATGATTTGGAATTGGCAAAAATTTTACTAAAAAGAGAGTCTAATAATGAACAGCATTAATGATATAATTGCCGCCACTATAGAGAACATAAATAAACAACTTTCTGATTCCACACAATTAATCAATGACGATAATCAATTAATTGTCGGCAAAGGCAGTCCCTTAGATTCATTGACAATACTACTTTTTATTACTGAGTTAGAAAACAAATTATTAGAAGAAGGGCGTCCTGTTAGCCTCTTGAACTATTTAGTTGATACAAGCAATAATAATATTTTTAATAACATTAAAACAATAAGAGATTTTTTAGAAATCTCTAAATAATAATGAGAGGTATTTATGGCGACAGGTATAATATCAGACTTTAATTCTGATCTCTTTTCTCGACTGTTACAAAACAAGCTAACTCCCGAGCAGAGTGTTATTACTTTCCCTTACGGCCAGGTCATACAGGGATTAGTTAATATCAGTAAAGGAATTATTCCTTCAAACTGTTATATGGGTGGTACAGATGCAAATATCATTAATATCTCTGATAAAGAACGATTAGATAACTTGATCATATGGACTCGCCCTGAAAACGTTCTTGGGAGCTTTAAAAAAGCACTTGATTATGAGAAAGTTGACCAAGATATTCTTCTGTCTGAAGTTGAAACATTTGCACACATGATTTTAAACTGTGCCGATACTGTTTCCAGTCTTTTTGTAATGTCATGGGAAATACCTATCCATCACAAGGGCTACGGCATGTCTGACTACAGACCGCAACAAGGCTTGCAATACCTGTTAAATCTTATCAACAACAAGCTGGCCGATATTTTGTCAACGTCATCAAACATTTACCTTCTGAATACAGCCAACTATTTTGACGATAAAGATGACCACCTATCTAATCCCAAATTATGGTTCAGTGCCAAAATACCTTATAATATGAATGTATTTACGAAAGCTGCTGAAGACTTCATCACTTGTTTATCTGGAATTAAAGGCAAATCAAGAAGATTGGTTGTTGTTGATCTGGATAACACTTTATGGGGCGGTATCCTGGGGGATTTGGGATGGGAAAATCTTAAGCTTGGCGGACATGACATTATAGGAGAGGCATACGTTGACTTTCAAAAGAAGCTGAAAGCATTAACAAATAGGGGTATTATACTTGCCATATCGAGTAAGAACTATGAAAAAAAAGCTTTGGAGGCCATTGAAAACCACCCTGAAATGGTTTTAAAACGGGATGATTTTGCATCATGGCAAATCAACTGGAACGATAAAGCGCAAAATATAGTTGAAATAGCTAATGATGTAAATTTGGGATTGGAGTCGATTGTATTTATTGATGATAACCCTGCCGAAAGAGGTCGTGTATCCGAGGCTCTACCGGAAGTATATGTTCCAGAATGGCCTGCGGACCCGACTTCGTATTCTGACGCTCTCCTAAAACTGACTTGTTTTAATATGCCAATAACAAGCATCGAGGACAGAAACCGCTCTAAAATGTTTGTTGAAGAAAGAAAACGTAATGCACTTAAAAGCTCACTAACTCAAGAAGACTGGCTAAATTCTATTGGGCTTACGGTTGAGATTGAACCATTAAACGATATAAATAAAACAAGAACAGCACAATTATTAAGCAAATCTAACCAATTTAATCTTTCAACAAGAAGACTCTCTGAAAAAGAATTTTCATCTTGGGCTACAGAGAAAGATAAATTTATGTGGACGTTCACAGTTTCAGATAAATTTGGTCAAACTGGTTTGACAGGTGTCATTAGCCTTGAAAAAAATGAATCTATATTTGAAATAACTGATTTTGTTCTGAGTTGCAGGGTTATGGGTCGTCAAATCGAAGATCTAATGATTGGATACGCAATTAACTATGCAAAATTATTAGGTTGCAAAAAAATTAGTGTGAAATATATTGAAACCAAAAAAAATCAACCTATTTTAGATTTTTTAAACAATTCAGATCTCACAAATGAAGAAAACCTCTATACGTGGGATTGTCAAAAATCTTATCCTATACCCTCATTTATCAATGTTATTGACTGATAGGAGACAGCTTACATGCAAATTAGTTTTTGTTTAATATCCGAAATAGGCGAAGTAATGCAGTTTATTCATTCTCACTGGAGACCCAATCATATTTTATCTAAAAATATTGAACTTATCAATTATCAGCATTTGGATACAGTGAATGATAGATACAACTATGTTATTGCAAGAAATGAAGCTGGGGGGATTGAGGGATTATTAGGTTTCATAATAAACAGTAAATTCGATTCTAAGCTTAATACTAATAATACCATTTGGCTATCACTTTGGAAAACTATCGAAAAAGCATCTCCACTGATTGGAATTAACATGCTCAAGTTCCTTGAAGGGCAAATTGAGCATGAAATTATTGGAACTTTGGGAATTAGTAATGAAGCAAATAAAATTTTTAAGATTTTAAATTATAACACAGGACAATTAGTTCAATATTATATACCAAATCAAACGATTGATTCTTTCATAATAGCGAAGACTCCAGTTGCAAGAAATAATGGAATAACTGAAGCAACAGGCGTAAAATACGAAATCACTGAAATTGATTTGCAAGATTTTGATTCCTCTAAAATTAGCCATAAATTTAAGCCTGAAAAAAGTATAGCCTATTTAAAAGAAAAATATGTCAAGCATCCGTTTTATAACTACACTTTATTAGGCAATGAAAGAGTAAATCTGATTATAGTTGGACGTGTAATAAATATCAACAATGCCTTTGTTTATAGAATTGTTGATGTGATAGGCGATTTGAATAATTTACCATTAATGGATCTACAGAGTTTTGTGATAAAAAAAGGTTTTGAATATATTGACTTCCTTCATTATGGGAATGATGAAAAAATATTTATAGATTCTGGATTCTCTAAATTAGATATTCAAGATAATACAACTATAGTACCAATGTACTTTGAACCATTTATTCAATTAAATAGTTCAATTCGATTTGCTTATAAAACAAACCTGCAAGATCCAATTTTATTATTTAAAGCAGATGCAGATCAGGATCGTCCAAACAAGATAAAAGGCTAACAGGTGGCATTTTTATGAAAGCAGTCATGTATCATTATATCAGGCAGGGTGACTTTAAAATGCCTCACTTTATTCACCTGAACTCGGACAATTTTGAAAAGCAAATTGATTATTTTATAGAAAATTATACAATTGTTTCACAGGAACAAATGGTTAATGCCCTCCAGACGAAGATGCCAGTTGAAAAAGGAATGGTACTGACATTTGATGACGGATTTAATGACCACTACGAATATGTATATCCTATCCTTAAAAAAAGAAATTTATGGGGTATCTTTTATGTTCCAACAGCTCCATTTGAAACAGGAAAACTCTTAGATGTTCACAGAGTTCATTACCTGTTAGGTAAATATGGTGGAGAAATTATTTTAAATGAAATTAATAAACACATTAATGATGAATTCTTCATCAATGGAAATAAGCAAAGATTTGAAGAGACAACATACCTGCTTCAAAACAATGATGCAGCATCTACAAAAGTGAAGCAAATTATAAATTATATGATCAAACCTATATTTCGTCAGCGGCTCTTAGATTCCTTAATGACGAATTTATGCAGTGATGAAAAAAAACTTTCAGATAAATTCTATATGAACAAAACCCAGCTTCGGGAAATGGCTACAAACGGAATGTCCATTGCGAGTCATGGTCATTCACATACTTTGCTTAGTAATTTGCAATTTGAGGTGCAGAATAGCGATATTGAAAGTTCTTTTCATATCCTTGAAGATATTATTGGTAAGGATCTCTTCCCGAGCTTTTGTTATCCTTATGGTGGGAAGTTGGCTTACAATAACGATACATTGAATATTATAAATAAAAAAAATGTAAAGTTTTCTTTCAGTGTTGAATCACGGGACATATCAATCGACGATTTATCAAACAGTATACATGAACTACCGCGATATGACTGTAATGAATTCAAGTTTGGGAAAGCAACAGTAGGGGTAAATAATGAGCAAAGTTAGTAAACTGCTAAAACATCCAGGCCTATTTTTTCAGGATGCATTAAAGAAAAGAAAAAAGAATGCGCCTATGAATGTTAAACCAGCACAAAAACCAGCACAAAAACCAGCACAAAAATCAGCACAAAAACCAGCACAAAAACCAGCACAAAAACCAGCACAAAAACCAGCACAAAAACCAGCACAAAAACCAGCACAAAAACAACAGATTGATTATTATAGAAATCAATTGCTTGATTTAAAAAATTCTTTCCCAGTTAATTCATTAAAAATAAGGGACGAACATTTATGGCCGGCAATAAGATTTTCAATTTGGCGTGGTTTAAGAGTTGCGTGGGAAGGCAAAAAGAACAATACACTTATTCCATTGAAAATACATGTACCACATGAATGGCATGAAACATACAAAAGCGAATTCAAATGCCAATCCATAGAAGATCTTCAAGCTCAAGAGAACCTTGATTTTTTATTCTTTACAAATTTAAGAGGCGTAGAGCAGGTTGTAATTGACTCAAAAATTTATAACCGTTTTACAGACCCTGTTTATGAGCAGGCAGTAAAAATCGGCTCCGCAATAAAAGTTGAAATCGTCAAAGGTACCGGATTTATAGATAAAGGTTATCATTACCCGCCAATTCATATTCTTCCTCCAGTTTTACGAAAAGTAGGCTATTTTAATTTATTTAAGCACAAAGAATCAATTCATAATATATTTAGAAATAAACTGCCCTCCATCAGATATGAGAATAAGCAACTTAACGAAGTTGTTGAATGGTACATGCATGAAAGAGATATTTACAAGTCTATATTATTGAAACTCAAACCAAAAGTTGTATTCTTCATAGGATTTGAATTTCATTTGGCATTATCTTCTGCAGCAAAAGAGCTCGGAATAAAATCAGTAGATCTACAACATGGATTACAAACTGGATGGGGTCCACTCTATAAGTGGTGGGAAGAAATGCCACCAAATGGATATGATGCATTACCAGATTTTTTCTGGGTATGGGGCAATCGAGATAAGCAACATTTGGAAAATGAAATTGGTAATAAAACCAACAAGCACAAAATAATTGTTGGCGGGTACCCTTGGATGAAACAACAACTAAAGTTTGGTAAAAAATTATCTACAAATACATTAAGCAGTATTTCTAAATATAAAATTGCTGTTTTAATTAGCATGCAACATCAAAATTTATTTCCACAGAATTTTTTAGAATTAATTAATTATGATTATAAAACAATAGTTCTTAATACAATAAATGTTTTTTTAGAAACGATATACAATACAATTCATAAATCTATGCATGAAATAGAAAAATTAATGATTGATTACAGTTATAATAAAAATAACCATATAGATTTGAAAATCCTGCTTAAAAAAAGAGCACTTGAAAAAGCAGTGAGCAATCATCAAAATAGGCTAATCTCAGAAATTAATAACTCCGTACTAAATAAAAATAACAACAGTGATTGCTTATCAGCAGCATATTCCGGGTTAATTGATGATGCAATATCAATGGTTAAAGAAATATGTGCTGAATATATTTGTATAATAGCCGAAGTCACTCCTATTGAAGGCAATAAAGAGAATTTGAATATCGTTGATAAAATTGTACCAAGTGCATTCAATAATATATTAACCATATATGATACGTTCAGAAAAACCACAATAGATTCATGGAATAATTTAATAAACGATACCATTGGTAAAGATGACGTTTTATGGCTACTGAGAAAACATCCAAAAGGAAAATCGGTTAAAAAGATAGGGGCTTTAAATAAAGCCAATGTGATGATCTCAAAGGAAATTGATACGGTAGCTCTTTCTAATATCTTGAAAAAAATAGATATCCATATTACAAGCAGCTCCACTGTTATTATTGAGGCCGATTACTACGGTGTTAAAAACTTTATTGAAAATGAGGGTGATGAGCTTACCGGATATGAAAACTACAAGGATGAAGTAGATGACGGTCGTGTATTCATGCTGAATGGACCAAAATCATTTTACGATACAATTAACTCTATTGACTTAACCATAAAAATATCATGTATTGATGCAATTAAAGATGTTGACACAGCTGATGTTCTTAATAACCTTCGTTATGATAATGAAGTAGGTTGAAATTATGGGTTCCAAAATCTATCATTACAAACTTGAATGGGATTCAAGTCAGTATGATATGGTTCATTGCATTACGGATAGCGAAGCATGAAATCAGCCGCACCATTTGTTGAGTCATGGACATTACCTGGACGATGATGCATATCAAAGAATTGCCTTGTCTGTGCAATAGTGCAAAAAAGGGGATAATAACTTCTGGCACCTTTTTTTGTTTTATTAAAACCGATAGCAGATCCTTCTGCATGGCTTTTGGTGGACAAAACAGAACCATCAAAATCAAGAGTCAATCGGGGAAATTGTTCTCGCTGTAATCCATCAATTACAAAGATGCGGGATAGTTTTTGAATCTTTTTGACGCTTTGAGGGTCCATTTGGGCCGAAACATTGGGAAGCCTTTTTAAGCCCATTAAACGGAGAACCATAGGACCATCTCGATAATAATCGATCTGCCTCAACCGTTTGAAACCCAGAATAAAATGAATGATAAACAGCATGACGATCAAGTGGTACCGACATACGCACTGCGTGTGACCATAATTATGTTCATATAATTTGGTTTACGTTCCTTAGTATAAATTTGTGCTTTACTGGACTTCACTTGTGGTGGCTTCCTCAAGCTTTTTCTTTACTAATTTCCTATTTTTTTTTATGCAACGATAGGGTTTACTATACTTAAGCCACATCATTTGTACCAATTTCACACGTTAAGAAATATAATTAGTTAGTATATTTAATATCAACTAAAAGGTAAATGAATTATGTATATGACCATTAAAAAGTTATTAAGCAAAAACCTCTACAGTAAAAATATTGAGATAAACAAAATTAAAGAAGAACAAAGTGCTAAGATTGAAAAAAAGAATCATAAAAAGGCAGTAGTGTCCGGTTAGCTTATTGCACATAAGGCCACCGATTTATTTAGAATATTGTCATTTTTTTATTGACAAATGTGCGTAAAAATTTTGCGCGCCTTGAAAACCACACTTTCAAGGAGTCCAAAAATGGCGCATATATCGATCCCGAAAAAACAAATTCAGTCTCTGATCTTTGACAACTTTCAAGCTCCTCTGTTAAAGTTATTGGCATTTACACCAGAACTTTCATCCCGGGGAGACCGACCTTTAAAAATGAGTTTCAAAGACCAGCTAAGTGCTTTAGTGTATTTTCATCTTCAGGAGCATAAATCAGCCCGGCACCTTATCCAAGACTTGAAAGAGAATGACTTTGCCAGACAAAATATTGCCCCAGAAGGCGGAATCAGTAGAAGCAGCTTTTCTGAAATTATCAATGGGCGGGGGATAGAACAATTACAATTTATTTTTGAAAATCTCTATAAACAAGCAGCCAGCGTACTACCCAAAGAGCATGCTAAACTGGGGGATCTGGTTTCAATTGACGGCAGTCTGATTGACAGTGTCCTTTCAATGTATTGGGCGGATTACAGGAAAGGTTCCAAAAAAGCAAAAGCTCATTGTGGGTTTGACATCGACCATGGTATTCCGAACAAAATATTTCTGACTGATGGCAATGGTGCTGAACGCCCCTTTGTGACCCAGATTCTGTCAAAAGGGCAAACAGGCGTGATGGATCGGGGCTATCAATCACATAGTGTTTTTGACCTGCTTCAAGATGAAAACAAACATTTTGTCTGCCGGATTAAATCAAGGACAACAAGAACAGTCATCGAAAAACATGACATTTACCCCGATAGTTACATTTTCTATGATGCTCTTGTACTTCTTGGTACGCCCGAACAAAACCAGACAAAAGCTGCTGTACGAGTGGTTGGCTATGAAATTTCAGGAGTGAAATATTATGTTGCCACTGATCGACATGACCTGACTGCTGAACAGATAGCAAGCATCTATAAACTTAGATGGACCATCGAGAATTTTTTCAAATGGTGGAAAGAACACCTGAAGGTATACCATCTGATCTAACATTTCGCACTCTGAACTGATACTTTTATCCATTTTTTTGCCACTCAAAGTTTTTATTAGGCAGGCTTAAACTGCCACCACTGGTCTTTGACATTGCGATAGACAATATCAGG
>PIVS01000378.1 GCA_003353855.1 Desulfobacteraceae bacterium | reverse complement strand
CGTAAAACAGGGCTCCCCGTATGATCATCTGCTGAAACCCAAAGCCGGGGGCATCGCCTTTGTATTAAGTGTTATGGGAGATTATTTTGACAGTATCGTTAATGTCACCATTGCCTATCCCGGTGGGGCTCCGGATTTCTGGGATTTTCTATGTGGAAGGGTGCCCCATATAAATATGTTTATTGAGAAAATAGCAGTCACTCCGGAGATAATAGGCGATTACGACAATGATCCGGAATTCAGGAAGCAGTTCCAGATCTGGGTCAACCAATTGTGGGAACAAAAGGACAAGCAAATCGGTTTCATGCTGGATTCCTGGAATAAGAACTAAAAATCAACCCGGATATCTGAACTTTATTAATCTGAATTAAGTCCCGAAACGCGATTAGGAGCTGATAAGTTTTTTAATGTGCCGGAATCAATTGAAAAATTATAATTGATAGTTTCAATGTACACATAACGCCAAGGTTCATAGCTGCCAATCTCGAAGCGCTGCGTAGAGGTCGGGATCCTTGTGCAGCAGCTTTTAGGAAGCAGCTTTGATCTTTAACCATTCTTCTAAAAAATATAGTATAGTTCTTTTGTCGTTAATTATGCCCTTTGAATTCAGAATTCGTATCCTTTAGGAGGCTTATAACTTCCGTTCATTTTTTCAAGCAGCTTTGCAAATTGAATAGATGTATAGTCCTCTAAATAAGGTCCAATAATTTGGATACCTACTGGTAAACCTTTGGGTGTAAAGCCGATGGGTGCTACCGTAGAAGGTAAATAAGAGACCTGACTCAATGAGTTCCAAGGACCAACCACGTCCCAATAATTCAATGTTTCATTGCCAAACTGGATAGTCCGGGATCCGATTTTAGTGTGATCATGATTGTGAGCAGCGATCCTGGCAACAGGACATAATAGTACATCAATATCCTGAAAATAGTCTTCCCATTTTTGCCTCATGATAGCTCGTTCTTCATTGAGCTTGTTCCAATCACGATGATATCCGGTCATTGCTCGCACCCATCTGGCTGTCGGACTTTGATCATCATCTTTAAGTGTCTTTACTTGACTCACGGCCCATTCATAATATCCTGGTGGTTGAAGATGGCTTAAAGTCGATGTTTCCAAGTTACCTCTTAACCAGTGACTTTGTTTTAAATCAATATCAGGCTTTTTGTCTTGAAGGTTGACTCCTGCTTTAGTCAATTCAGTGACCATTTTCTGCAAACAATTCCCCACATCGTTGTCCGGAGGATAAAGTGAATCATCAATCCACAGTCCAACTCTAAACTCTTTCAGCTTTGACTTGCGCGAATCAGGCAGTTTGATCTTGATAGCTTTACGTTGATAAGAAGGAGGAGCGACGATAACATCCATTGCCAGCTTTAAATCCTTAGCACTTCGTGCAAGTGGACCTTTCACTGCTAAATCTAAGACCACAGGGTAATTGGAATGATTTGTTTTCCAGGGTTTTTTTCCACCATGCATAGAGACAATGTTATAAGATGGCTTATGTCCATAAATTCCACAGAAATGAGCCGGGAGACGAATAGAACCGCCTATATCATTTCCAATTTCTAATCCAGTCAAACCAGCCGAAAGAGCTGCTGCTGCACCGCCAGATGAGCCTCCGGGAGTTTTAGATACATCCCAAGGATTATTGGTCTGGCCATAAACATCATTAAAGCTTTGGGTGTCCATGCCCAAAAGGGGTAAATTAGTTTTCCCGAAAATGATTGCTCCGGCATCCAGTAAGGATTGAACTACATCTGCATTTTTATTTGGTATATACCTACTGAACCTGGGCGCTCCATATGTAGTTGGCATTCCAACAACTTCAATGTTGTCCTTAATTGTCATGGGAAGACCGTGCAACGGTCCCCAAGTTTCACCTCTGCTTAGGGCTTCATCAGCTTTTTGAGCTCGCTTCAAAGCACCTTCAAAATTTGTTGCCACAACAGCATTTATTTTTGTACCTAAGCGCTTATGTCTATCTATGAAATACATTAACAATTCAGTGGCACTAACCTTCTTACTTTTAATAGCCTTGATCAAGCCGGTTGCCGAGTAACTTTCAAGACCAGGCAAATCACTATGTTTTGGGAAGCTGGATGCCGCCAGACCACTATTTAATAGGCCCTCAGTAGAAATCAACATACTTGCCATCAAAAGTTTATTAAATTGCCTTCGTGTCATTGTTTTGTCTATCATGATTGTAGCCTCCTCAATGAATTTTATCGCGGCAGGGGGCCGTTACTGAGCCGAATTAAGCGGCAGGGGTAATACAGGCATTATTGTAGAGAAAGTCGATAACCTGCTTTACCATCAGATCTTTTTTGATCTGTGAGAACCGTCCTGATTTTTGTGCCTGGATGATAAAGTCTTTTACATCTTTCTTGTCCCGGTCAGCCAGTTCGTAGATCCGTTTTCCAACAATCTCTTCAGAGAGGGTTATTTTTTCCTTCATTGCAATGCACATCATCAGCAGCTGGACTTTAGCGGCCTTTTCAGCAAAAGGCTTTTGTTTTTTCTCCAGGGCCGGTAATTGTTTTTTGGCCTCCTCCCAGGGGACACCAGCGGCTTTCAAGGGTTTGAAGTGAGATACCACGGCCTTATCCATATGGTGGCGCACAAGACTTGGGGCCAGGGGCACGTCTATTTTCTCAAGAAGGTGATTCACCAGTCTCTGTTTGGCTTCCTGGGTATACTCCCGCTCCAGCCTGGCCAGTTGTCTCTGCTTAAAGTTTTCGTGCATTTGCTCAACAGAAGAGACATTGGCCACTTTCATGGCAAAGTCGTCATCCACCTGGGGGAGCGTTTTCTGGTAAATTACTTTAAGGGTGACCTGCACAGCAGCGCTTTGCCCTGCCATCTCAAGGATATGGAAATCTTCCGGGAAATCCAGTGTTTCTGTACGGGTTTCACCAGGTTTCAGGGTATGAATCAGGGCTTCAAAGGAATCAAAAAAGCCTCTTCCCATGGTCATCTGAAAAGGGATGTCTCCGGAGTTGAACAGGGAAGCAAAATCCCCATCTGCCATGAAGACGATTTCTGCGACTTCACCTTTTTCAGGTCCACGCGGCTCTGTTATCGGTTCCAGAGTTGAAAAATCTTCCCGGGATACCGCCACAAGTTCATCCACCTCTGCGTCAGTGATTGTTGGTGTTTTCTGGCTAATCTTCATGCCTTTGTACTCGGACAGATCTAATTCAGGCAGGACTTCCACCACAAAGGAGAAGGTAAGGTCCTTCCCACGCTCAAGCGGTCCGGCTGCAGAAACCTGAAAGCGGTTAAGCGGTGAGAGTTTCGCCTTTTTCAGGACCGCTCCGGCGTGCTGGTTGTAAAGCAGTTCCCCAGCCTGGGCCATGATCTCATCCCGGAATCTGGATTCAAGGCTCTTTAAAGGAACTTTGCCTTTGCGAAATCCTTTTCGACGAGTCTGGTTTTGATACTGCGCTACCACCTTATCAATGACAGCATCCACCTCCCGGGCCGGGATGGTGAGTTCTATTTTTCTTTTAACCTGGTTTAAGGTCTCTATTTTCATTTGGGGGCCTGGCCTTTCATCTTATATTAATCCCGGCATCTGTCCTATGCCGCAGCCTGGGTAAAATAAACTAACCAGGCGATTTTGGCAACAGTTTTGTGGACGAGAAAATACAGGAAGGAAAACACCTTGATCGTATGAATAATCTTTGTATTTTGCCATTTGTTTTTCCTAACTAAAGGTCAGCGGCTTGTCTTTCTTATTTAAGGAAACCTATCACAAAACGATAAGGACGTCCCGCATTTTTAAGCTTTTTCTACAGCCTCAACGTTTGAAATCAGTGGTCGCCGAATGAAACGAGGGTACAGAGGCGTGCCCCTGCGTGACCGGTTATCTTTTTGGTTATTTTTTTTCACTTTCGATAATTGAATGAGTAGTGCAGTAATATTTCCCGCTTAGTCGCCCAAGAGCATTTAACATAGTAAGATCAATTTCTTTATCGTTCCTCAACACTTGATCTTCAATGTGAACCAATTTTACGTGACCAAGGATTAAATTTCCAGCATCGGGCCCTTCACTTACACTAACAATGCGTTCCAAAGAGCATTCAAATGATATCTTTGCTTCCTGGATTCTATGAGGCTTTATTTTTTTTGAAGGAACCAGGTGAATTCCATTAATGAAAGACTCAAAATGGTGCAATATTTGACTGTCCATTTTCGTTGATTGATCAAACCCAAGCAATCGGTCATGGGATAATAGAACTCGTAAGGAGATCATGGGAATGTCTGGACTCCAATTTATTCAGGTCTATTTCCATATTAATTTGTTCCTTTGAGATTAAAAAGATAACGCTAACATCACCAGCAGCCAAGGTGATGGTTGATTAAAGATGATCTTGATTTGGAACTTTGGGAAAAATGCCCACCCAAAGGATCATAGGAAGAATCGGCTGCAATGGCTGGTTGCCCAGAAATATTCAATATTAATATGGCCAGAATGCACCATATCCTGTTTTTGCTGTATTTCATTGTGGTTTCCTCTTGTCGTCCAACCCCCTTTCACCCGCAGGGCGGAAAAATCGAAAACGGTTGAAAGGACTACAATAGAACTCCATTCAAAAAAACGACGCCCTAAGCCCGGTCGGCTGTGAGAGGGCATGTTCTGCTAATGGAGCCTTATTGGGGACTAATAAAGACTGATCCGTCTCTATTTTCAAATGTGACTTTACCCATTCTATGTAACGCTGCGCATTCTCTTTCACCATCTTCACGTGATACCTGATCTCTTAGTTTTTCTGCTAATTCGTTAGCATCTATGCTACCAGCTCTTTTTAATACACGCATTATTTTCTTTTGGTTATCAGTTAAAGCTGTCTCAGGATTATTTTTTGCAAATGATTCGGCATTAAACGATGCCCATGGATCACAAAAATTTGCGACCTGTGCGGGTAGATTTTTGAAAATATAAGAGCCGATAGTAATAATATTGTCAGCTAAGCATAAAAATTGTAGACAACTGCTTTCCTTTTTGAGATGTAAAGCTATACAGATATAA
>PIVS01000931.1 GCA_003353855.1 Desulfobacteraceae bacterium | reverse complement strand
ACCCTCCCGAACCTGGCGAATCCGTTTGGCAGCCAGATGAACAAGGGTAAAACGGTTATCAACATTTTTTAAACAATCTTCTATGGTTACTCTTGCCAAAATAATTTCCTCCAAATTTAACTAAAGAATATCGATTATCTCATATATTCTTTTTCCGCCCGGGGCCTGCAAAATAGCTTCATCCCCGGGAACTTTTCCAATTAATGCACTGCCGAGGGGAGATGACACAGAAATCTTACCATTCCTGATATCTGCTTCATCAGCACCTACGATCATGTATTCTACTTCTTCTTCAGAATCAAGATTCTCAACCAAAACACGGCTTGCAAATCGGACAACATCCTTACCAACGCTGGCCGGATCTATAACCTTTGCATTCCCCAGCTTATAACCGATTTCTCCTATGCGTCCTTCAATAAAAGACTGTCTCTCCTTGGCAGCATGATATTCTGCATTTTCCGAAAGGTCACCGTGGGCCCTGGCCGTTTCAATGGCTTTGATGTTTTCCGGGCGCTCAACGGTCTTCAATCTTTCCAAATCTTTTTTTAAGGCCTCAAAGCCTTCTGTGGTTATAGGTATTTGCTCCAAAATTACAATTCACTCCGTTTAAAAAATAATTGGGTTATAGACTTAGATTACCGACCTGGATACAATACCAGTGTGACAATAGCCACGTTAAAATCCCTTATCTGCCTGGGTCTCTTTATCGTTCTTTGATGGCCAATGAAACAAGAGAGAGAGAACAGGTCCGGAAACAGTATATATTAAAAACACCACGAACAATAAGATATATGGTTCTGCGGCAATTGCCACAAAAATCAAGATCAGTCCCACCAGTTTATTGAATGTCATGCTATTAAAAAGAGAAACGTTTTTAAAACTTTTATAACAAAAAGAACTGACCATACAAAAAGAAAGCGCAAACATCATCACCAGCATGATCACTCCATACGGTTCAGGACCGGTTTCCAGATGTGAAAAGAACAAAACAACAGAGACAATCATTGCCGCTGCCGCAGGAATCGGCAATCCTTCAAAATCAGGACTGGAAGAGGCACTGGTATTAAAACGGGCAAGCCGCAATGCCCCGCAGGTCATAAAAAGGAATCCAGCCAGCCAACCGGGTCTCCCCATGGGTTCAAGGACCCATAATACCATTAACAATGCCGGTGCCAGTCCAAAGGTTATAAGATCCGCCAATGAATCATATTCAACCCCGAACTTGGATGTTGTATTGGTGGCAC
>PIVS01000377.1 GCA_003353855.1 Desulfobacteraceae bacterium | reverse complement strand
AATTGCCCGGAATGTGATCATCCCATGGAATTTTTTAAAGATGATGCCACCCGGCGCTGCGGCAATTGCAGGAAAAAAATTGTGAACCCAAAGATGGATTTTGGATGTGCCTCCTATTGTAAGTTTGCCGAACAATGCCTTGGCACCCTTCCTGAAGAATTTGTGGCCCAGCGGGACGATCTTTTGAAGGATCGGGTGGCTGTGGAAATGAAAAAATATTTTGGCACGGATTTTAAGCGTATCGGCCATGCCGGCACAGTGGCAAGGTTTGCCGAAAAGATCGGTAAAAAAGAAAAAGCCAACCTGGCCGTGGTGCTGTGTGCCGCTTATCTCCACGATATTGGTATTAAAAATGCCCAAGAAAAATACAATTCCTCGGCTGCCAAGTACCAGGAAATAGAAGGCCCGCCAGTTGCAAAACAGCTCATGGGAAACCTGGGCGCCACAAAAGAACTCGTGGAAGAGGTCTGCGATATTATTGGCCATCATCACCATCCAAACGGGGATGAAAGTTTGAACTTTAAGGTTCTCTATGATGCAGATATGCTGACCAACATGTATGAATGCGAGGATAGAAAAGGGATTGATAAAGCAACCTTCATGGCTAAACTTGACCGGATTTTTTTGACCCAATCGGGAAATACTTTGGCAAAAGAAGTTTTAATGCAGAAAAATTAATGATGGAATGCTGTAATTGCAATTCCTTGTGAGGAGAATAAAATGAAAGTGACTAGAAAAATAATTCAGATTGATGATGAACTGTGTGACGGATGCGGAAATTGTGTTCCTTCCTGTGCCGAAGGTGCCATTCAGATTGTGGACGGTAAAGCCAAGGTCATTGCCGATAAATATTGCGACGGTCTGGGTGCCTGTCTGGGTGACTGCCCCCAGGGAGCCCTTGAAGTGATTGAACGGGAAGCAGACGAGTTTGACGAAGAGGCGGTTGAAGAACTGCTCAAAAAGCAGAAGGCAGAAGGGAAGGCCCCTGTTTCCGGCGGGTGCCCCTCTGCTGCTTTGAAAACTTTTCCAATTGCCGATGAGGGCCATGCCTGCAATTGCGCCAACGAAGCCAAGGCACAGCCCTCCGGCGGTCCGTCCGCCCTGGGCCATTGGCCTGTTAAGATTCGTCTGGTTCCTGCGGGTGCTCCATTCCTAAAAGGGTCGGATCTTTTGATTGCCGCCGATTGTGTTCCCGTGGCCTTTCCCTCTTTTCATAAGCAGTTTCTTTCCGGTAAGACAGTCATGACCGGATGCCCCAAGTTTGATGATGCCGAAGGGTATGTGGAAAAGCTTGCCCAGGTATTTGCCGAGTCCGGCATCAAGAGTATTACCTCTGTGGTCATGGAAGTGCCCTGCTGTTCCGGTATGCCCATTATCATTAAAAAAGCCCTTGAAAAGGCAGGGGTTGACCTTCCCTTTACTGAAGTTGTGGTGAGTGCCCAGGGGGAAATCCTTTCATGAAATGGTCTGCTGAAGCCACGGCTGCCATAAAAAACGTACCTTTTTTCATTAGGAAAAAGGTACGGGAAAAAGTGGAAGCCCATGCCCAAAGCAGGGGCAAAAAAAGGGTGGATATAGGGGATGTAACTTCCCTTAAGAAAGAATTTTTGTCCAAGGGCGGTATGGAAAAAGAGGTGCGGGGTTATGATATTTCTACTTGTTTCGGGGGGGAGGACTGCCCCAATACTGCCAACTCCTGTGCAGAACTTGTCGTGGAGATTCAAGCCCTCATGGAAAAAGCCGATATTCTTTCTTTTTTAAAAGCGAATATTACAGGGGGGGTAAAATTTCACCATGAATTTCGACTTTCCCTGTCTGACTGCCCCAATGCCTGTTCCCGCCCCCAGATAGTGGACATCGGTATTATTGGTGCTGTTCGTCCCGGGACGGGGGAGGAAGACTGCACCCTGTGCTCGGCCTGTGTGGACGTCTGTCCGGATGGGGCGATCTGTCTGGACCAAACCAGTCTGGACCAAAAAGGGGAACAACCAATAATTGACCAGGCTCTTTGTTGCTTGTGCAGCAAATGTATAACGGCTTGTCCCACCGGTACCATTGAAGAAAGGGAAAGAGGATTTAGGGTGTTACTGGGGGGGAGACTTGGCCGTCATCCCCGCCTGGCCATGGAAGTTTCCGGAATTTTGTCCCGGAATCAGGTTCTGACCATTGTGGAAAATAGTTTGAATTTTTATAAAATCCATTCAAAAAACGGCCGACGCTTTTCCAAAATTCTCACCTCGGTGGATCAGGTTCTTCCTTAATCATGTGTTTTCTGAATTTTCCCGGGTACAAACCGGCATCCCGTGGTCTTGGATCACATTAAACAGGGAACCTCTTGTTTTGCCGCCTGTTTGAACCATACATTCAAAAACCGACCTGGCGGCTAAAATTATAGGAGGATATCAATTTTTAGATTAAGATGGTAAACCGTTATTATGATAAAACAATACTATTATTTAATTCATATTCAATATCTTGGCTTCCGCTACCATGGCTGGTTAAAGCAGCCCGGCCTTAAAACCGTTGAGTTCATGGTGGAAAAGACACTTACCTTTATTCTGGGGGGAGCCTTTAAGATTCTGGGCACCAGCCGCACCGATTCAAAGGTTTCTGCCAATCATTCTGCATTTGAATTGTTTACCAATGCCCCCATTGATACATCCTTTTTTAATCAATTGAATTTAAACCTGCCCAATGACATTCGCGCCGTGAAAATAAAGGCGGTGGATAAAGCATTCAATATCATCAATAGCCCTAGAGTAAAGGAATATCTCTATCTGTTCTCCTTTGGCGAAAAACCCCATCCCTTCAGCGCGTCCCTCATCAGTTCCTTTCAGGACCATCTGGATATTGACTTGATGAAAGAGGGAGCCCGATTGTTTCTAGGGGAACATGATTTTAGACGATACTGCACAAAACCCAAGCCCGGGACCCAATTCAAAAGAGAGATCCGGGTCAGTCAAATTGAAGAAAACAGGGCATTTTCCGCCAGTTTTTTCCCGGAACAAAGTTATGCCTACCGGGTTCAGTCCAGGGGGTTCATGAGAAATCAGGTCCGGTTGATGGTGGGACAACTCCTATCTCTTGGCAGAGGGGAGATTGGACTAAATGAGATCAGGGAGTCTCTTGGGGGGAAAGAGTGCAGGCCCTTAAGACATATTGCTCCCCCCTCGGGTTTGATTTTAAATAAAATTGAGTTTGAATAAATTCTATATATGGGTTTGTAAGAAAAATTACTACAGCACAATCAGAAATCCTCTAATTGATCCTTAGAATTCTTATTGATAGGTTGATAATCGGTAAAGAAAGTTTGTGTTTTATTCAACACCCATCAAAGGAGGATCGTATGAAAGCCAAACGTTTATTAGTCATCGGTTTTATCGCAGTCATTTCAATGGCATTCTGCCAGTCGGCATTTGCCAAGGAAAGAATCGTGTTCGGCGGCGGACCTGCCGGCGGTACATTTCAGGTGGTTGCCAATGCCATCCAGGTATACAAGCCCATGAAGGCAGTATCTGAATTTAAGGTGCAGGCCCAGTCATCAGCCGGCTCCGTGGAAAACCTAAGAAAAACAAATGCCGGCAGACAGCAGATGAGCGTTGTTTATTCCGGACATGTTTATCTGGGCCGCAATGGGATGATGAAAAATGATACCAAAAAATATGAAGATGTTCTGGCGGTTGCATGGCTCTATGGTGCACCTGGTCAGCTTGTCGTCCGTGCCGGTTCCGGTATCAAAAGTGTGAAGGATCTGGTTGGCAAAAAAGTGGGTGTGGGAAATGCGGGTTCCGGTGCCTTTGCCAATTGCGAACTCTTTTTCAGCCACATGGGTGTCTGGGATAAAATAGAAAGAAATGCAATGGGTTACAATGATGCGGCCCAGGCCTTTGGTAACAAACAATTGGATGCTTTCTGGCTGTTCACAGCCTTTCCTTCAGGTGCCGTTATCATGGCAGCCCAGACCAATGAGATTGCCCTGGTAAATTTGGATGCAGATGCACAGGCAAGCGGCTTCTATGACAAATATCCCTATTTTGCCAAACTGTCCGTTCCTGCCAAGACCTATAAAGGCGTAGATTATGACTCTCCCTCTTTCCAGGATTCCGCCCTGTGGGTAGCAAACTCCAAGGTTTCCGCCGATGCAGTATACAAAATGCTTTCTCTTATCTATACTGACGAAGGACTTGCCCACATGAAAGCCCAGAAAAAGACATTTAAATTCATGTCAGTTAAAACCGGATCAGATGGCGTTGTTACTCCCTTCCATCCCGGAGCTGAAAAATTCTGGAAAGAAAAAGGCGTTTTGTAAAAGCTGTTGGTTAAGTTGTTTATTCAGGTACGGGTGCCCGTACCTGAATAGAAAACCATCTGGATTCGTCCCGCACATCTATAATAATTTATTAGGATAGGAAGGCAAACCGTGTATGAAAAACTAAATCGATTCGAGCAACTTTTATTTGATACCTGTTCGGTGCTCCTGGTCGTTTTTTACTCCTGGGCAGCCGTGGTGCAGCCCATGGCGACCCAGTATCACAGGGGGGTTTATGTTATTATTACCTATATTCTTGTCTTCCTTTTGTACAAAGCCAAAACAAAAATCGGGAGAGTCATTGATTATCTATTGATTCTGCTTTCCATGGCATCCATCGGGTATTGGATTTTCATGTTTGAAACCATCAATTACAGGACCGGGGCGGAAACCAGTACCGACATGGTGTTTGCCGTCATCGGCGTGCTCATCGGTATCGAACTGGCTCGGCGGGTGGTGGGAAGTGTATTTGTGATCCTGGGGACCGTCATGCTGACCTACGGGGTCTACGGCTATCTGGCACCTGACCTGGTCTCCCATGCAGGGGCTCCATTTACAGAGCTGCGTATCAGTACACTTCACAATAGTGCAGGTGCCTTCGGTATCATGGCCAATGTTCTGGCCACCTGTGTGATTCTTTTTGTATTGTTCGGTGCCTTTCTGGAAAAATGCGGTGCCCAGAGATTTTTCATCGACTGGCCCCTGGCGGCCGTGGGTCATAAAATCGGGGGGCCGGGTAA
>PIVS01000930.1 GCA_003353855.1 Desulfobacteraceae bacterium | reverse complement strand
TTGTCCCCGGGATTAATCCGCTCCGGTGAATATCCCACATGGAAATCTTTTTTCCAGGTCAACCCGGATTCCTTTTCCAAAATCGGCACGCAGATATCTTCGGTTACCCCGGGATAAACCGTGGACTCAAAAATAACAATGGCTCCCTTTTTCATGACACGCCCCACGGTTTCGGATGCACTTTCCACGGGAAAAAGGTCTGGTCTTCTTGCCTGATCAATGGGGGTGGGCACAGCCACAACAATGAAATCCGCATCCCCCATCATTTCAGGATCAGTGGTGGCACTAAACTTTACAGCCCGCTCAAAATCCTCTTGACTCACCTCCCCTGTGGGATCTTCATGCACCTTGCAGTTCTCAACAATGCTCCTCTTCAGATCAAATCCAATGGTTTTATACTTTTCTCCAAAATGGATAGCCAGGGGCAATCCCACATATCCAAGCCCCACCACTGCTATTTTACAATTATCATCCATTTTAATACTCCAAACTTTATTATTCAAATTATCCGGTTTTCACATTATCCGGTTTCACATTATCCGGTTTCACATTATCCATATACCAGTCCGCTGCCTCATCTCCAACAAGGCAGGCCCGCAGATTGGCCTGGACACAATTGTCGATATAACAAAAATCCCGGGTGATCCCCATATGTGGAACTGGAAGCCGCATACACAAACCGTTTTACCTTTGCCAACCTTGCCCCTACCAGCATATTTAAAAACCCGGTAATATTATTTTCATTGGTAATCAGCGGATCGGCCACAGATCTTGGCACAGATCCCAGGGCGGCCTGGTGCAATACGAAATCCTGACCAAGGTTCCCACAAGGTTTGATCCGATAAACCCTGCACACCCTGTCACCAGTCAGTGACAGGACTTGTTATTCAATTGGTTCATAACCAGATCCTTGTTATTCACATCCATTTTGCCCTCTTCCATCTTTATTTTTGGGATTAAATATTTCAGGTTTTCCGGTAACATAATAATTAACCATTCTGTCTTTGTCGTCCACCACCGTGACATTGATCAGTTCCCCGGGAAAAATACTATTTGCTTTTGCCTGGGTGGCCCTGGACAATTTCCAGGCATACCGCCAGGTGGTGACATCTGAATCCAGAGCCTTGTCGTCCAGGCCGGGAGAATACTCAGTTACCAGTTCACCCTCAACCAATTGCTGGAATCTTACCCGAAACCCTTTGGGTTTTATTATCCAGCCTTCTGATATGATTTTCATGCCCTTGGC
>PIVS01000376.1 GCA_003353855.1 Desulfobacteraceae bacterium | reverse complement strand
GCCTTTAACAATGATGAGGACATCCACACCCGGACCGCCCTTGAGGTCTTCCAGGTGATGGAAGCTTTTATCACCGATGAATTGAGAAGCCAGGCCAAGGCCATTAACTTCGGGATTGTATACGGCATGAGCGCATTCAGGCTCTCCAATGAATTAAATATCAGCCGAAAAATGGCCACCGCCTATATTGATAACTATTTCAAACGATACGCCGGTGTAAAGGCCTTTATTGACAATACCATTGAAGAGACCAAGAAGAGCTGCGAAGTGGCCACCATTTTTGGGCGGAAACGGCGGCTGGATGATATCCTCTCTTCCAATGCCAATATCAGAAACTTTGCCCAGCGGGCAGCCATTAACACCCCCATCCAGGGAAGTGCCGCCGACTTGATCAAACTTGCCATGATCCAAATGGAAGCGGCATTGTTAAAAAATGAAATGGCCTCAAAAATGCTGCTGTCGGTCCATGATGAAATCATATTTGAAACCCCCATTGAAGAAAAAGACCAATTGATACACCTTGCCAGGAAAATCATGGAAAATGTAACCCCCCTCAAGGTGCCGCTGAAGGTTAATTTTGGATCCGGTGACAACTGGGCCCAGGCCCACTAGGAAAAGACCGGTTAAGAACAGCAGATAACAAATCAACCCAAAAAAAATAAATCAGATGTACATAAAAGGACACCAGCTAAGGATGAATAACCAACGCGTCGGGATTGTCATCAAAAATGAAGCCCATGCCGAGAAAAAAGCCCGGGAACTGATACAGACCCTCGGGGATAAATGTGTGGTAATTGATACCCGGGAACAAACAGGAGAAGATCTGCCCGAGGATCTTATATGCATCATCGTACTAGGTGGAGACGGCACTTTTTTAAGTGTATCCCGGTTCATTGACAACAAAGAAATTCCCCTGATGGGGGTAAAATTCGGGGAGGTGGGATTTCTTGCCGAAACCACGGAGGAAAATCTCCATGGAGCTGTTGAGGCGGTATTCAAAGGTGACTATATAATCCGGGAGCGGTCCAAACTTGATATCAAGGTGATGCGCAAGGGGGAACAGATCATTGATGTGGATGTCCTTAATGATGCCGTGATCAACAAGGCAGCCCTGTCCCGCCTTGCTTCCTGTGCTGTTTATCTGGATAACACATATCTTACCACCTATCGGGCCGACGGGCTGATTGTGGCTACCCCGACAGGATCAACTGCCTATTCCCTGGCCGCCGGGGGGCCGGTGGTACACCCGGCCGTGCCCTCTATTATTTTAACCCCCATCTGCCCCTTTACCCTGACCAATCGGCCATTGCTTATTCCCGACTCCACCCGGGTGGAAATCAGGCTTGAGGGCAGTCCTGAAGATATGATCCTTACCCTGGACGGCCAGGAGGGCTTTGAAATGGACCCAAAAGATAAAATATTCATCAAAAAAAGCTGCAATGCCATTAAAATCATCTCCTTTGAGGATCAATCATATTTCAAGGTATTAAAAACCCGGCTCAAATGGAGCGGCGGCAGGAGCTGATTTTATCCCAATTGTCAGGCCGGAGCATCCACCATCCTTACCATCTCCCGGGCCAGGGTTAAAAGGGTGTCTGCATTTTGAGCCACCTGGGCGGCTCCGGTTTCAACCCCCTTTGCCGTCTCTTCCAGTTGAGAAATGTCATGGGATACCTTTTTAAGGGCCTCATCATTTTCCGCCATCATCTCATTTGCCGACGTAAACCCGGAAGAGGCCTCGTTAATATTTTTGGCCACCTCATTGGTTGCGGCTGACTGTTCTTCCACGGCCCTGGTGATCCCTTCCACCCGGGTATTTGCTTCCTGAACAATTCCGGTGATGACATCCATTTCCCCTGCGGACCGCTGGGTGGCTTCCTGGATCTCCTTCACCTGCCGGCTGATCGCACCGGCAGACCCGGAGGTCTGGACAGCCAATTCTTTGATTTCCGTGGCTACAACGGCAAACCCTTTCCCTGCCTCTCCCGCCCTTGCGGCCTCTATGGTTGCATTTAAAGCTAAAAGATTAATCTGCTTGGAAATACCCCCGATGGCATCTGTAATTTTGTTGATGGCAGTGGCAGATTCTCCCAGGATCGCCATCTGGGCAGAAGCCGCCTCACTCTGGACAACTGCCCGGGAGGTAATCTCACGGGTTTTCTCCGTGCTGTGGGCAATATCGGTAATGGTGGCTGTCATCTCTTCTGTGGCAGAGGCAATATTAGAAAAATTATTTGTGGCCTGTTCCATAAGGGAAACCATGGAAGTGGAATTGGTATTAACCTGGCCTGCAATCCCTGCAACACCGGACAATTTTGTGGACATATCCGTGGCATTCTCTGCCATATCCCCGGAAAATTCAGACAGTTTTTTTGAGGCCTGGTCCAGGTGACCGGCATTGTCGTGGACCCCCTTAAAAACTATTCCCATGGTCAGGGTGTCGGCCTGGATTTTTTCATTGCTGGCTATGCCATCCCAATACCAGAGATAATTATCTCTGGCCATGCGGATAAACATGAACATGGAGAATGCACACAAAAACCCGACACCAATACCCAGGGAGGACCCGTTGAAAAACCCCCACAGACAGACAGGCAGCAGAATGAGCAAGGTAAAGTTTCTGGAAAGGGAAAAATGGGGTCCCAGAGAACTTGTTGCACCGGCGACCACTCCGCAAATGATCACAAGGTTAAAAAAAAAGGGCCATTCAAGGGGATAATAAATTGCCATCATAAGCCCCAGAATTCCCCATAAAATCCCCGACAACAAATTTAAACCTATAATCACTTGATGCCAGGTCCAGGGTGCCAGATCAAATCCCGTCGGCACTTTTTTGGCCATGACGATTCGGATGCCGGAGATAACAAAGATAAGGGTACCAAAAACGGCCATCACCATTGGATGGTCTGTTTTCATGGGGGTGATCAAAGCAACAAAAATAAAAAGTGCAAAATGGGCTATCACTGAAGTTAAAGACCTGCTGGCAAGGGCCAGTATCTGTTCTTTTTTGTGCCTTACAATTAATTTTTCTTCGACCGCTTTTCCCATAAAGACTCCCCTTCGTTAATAAAAACACAAACTGCATATAGAAAACGACGTTCCTCATTTCTCACAAAAGTATCTGAAAAGTCAAGAGAAAAGCAGATATCCCCGGGAAGAATGGGCGAAAAATTTCCTAAAACCAACAAAACCTTCATGGGCTTATCCCTATGGCGAATTTAAATCAGGTTACCTTTATTCAGGATAAGTTTCGGGCATCATTCATTTATTGCCCCTGACATGTTTTTGTTAAAACCCGGGGGTTGGAACCCACCCAATGCCTTTTCGAGACAGGCAGCCAGGGCTAAAACAAGATCATCCTCCCATGATTTACCAATTATTTGTATGCCGATGGGCAATCCCTTTGAAGAAAGGCCTCCCGGTATAACAGCTGCAGGCCAGCCCGTAAGGTTATAGGCTGAAGTATAGCTAAAGGCCCGCAGCTCATCGCCAATTGAACCATGGGGCAAGGCAGGATTCGCATTAACAGGACAAAGAATAATATCAATGGTTTCCCCTGAAACCGGAATAACCCCGTTGTCAATATGGAAGGCAATTCTCAGCTCTGATAAATCAAATTGCCCGCCCCCATTGAACACCATTGGAACGATGGAAGGATCAACACCGTCCGGACCTGATATAATAGGAAGCAGCAGTTGTAAATCACCCACGCATCTGGCAATGGGGCCTATTTGCTGGAAACTGTCCAGCAGGCCGCCAAAGGGAAGGATCTGTCCTGTTCTGGGCACCCGGCCGGAGGTTGGTTTTATGGTTGCAACCCCGCAACAATGGGCCGGAAATCGAAGACTGCCGCCATAATCACTGCCAATGTCAAAGGGAGAGCCTCCGGCTGCAACAATGGCCGCCCACCGCCACGGCTTCCCCCCGGGGAGTGGGAAAGTATGTAAGGGTTGTTCGTCCGGCCCCAAATGAGATTATCTGTATCGTAGGTGAGTGTAAATTCCGATGTGTTGGTCTTTCCGGGAAGAAACACTTTTGGTCTGAATTGCATTGGATAGTTCAGTGACCGATGTATAGATATGGCGTTCCATGTTCGTCATTTTATTCGCCGCTCAACTATTTGTATAAATGCAAAAGTTGTCATTTATAACATTCACCATTGTGAAATAGCAATCAAAAATTTCCTTACCCGGCCACAGAAATCAGAATCATTATGGAAGGGCAATATTATACCAAGTTCTGGCAAAATATTTACATAATAATCAAATGGAAAGATAAATATAAAAATACAACGCCAGAAGAAAAAATAATAATTTTGTAAATTGAATGTAGATTGCCCGGGCCAGTATTATGACTCAGAAACCAGGCTGCACTATAATTGGCATCGGTATTATGATCCTGAGACCGGCAGATACCTGACGCCGAACCCGATAGGGTTGGCTGGTGGGATTAATCCGTTTGTTTATTCTCTGAATGATCCTGTAAATTTAGTTGATCCAGATGGCCTTGCCCCGCAGCTCTATACAAATGAAGAAATTATCAACCAGAGTTCGGGTATTGATTGGGATTTAGCCTACGGGATTCGAGATGCTTTTTTATGGGGGATTGCGTTTCAAGCAGCTTCAGTCCTTATGGGCTTACCTCCAAGTTCATCTTTTGGAAAAAGCAAAACTTGTTCACAATCCTATGCAACTGAGGCGGATACGAAACAGTTGGGATTTGCCAACCACATCCAAAGGCCATCGTGTGCATTTTAATAAAAAGGATATTGCCTTCCCATATAAGGAAAAAGGGAGTTTTAAAACTCCTCCGGTATCAGCCAAGCTCCGTGGATCACAGCGATGATATCGATCTGGTCCGGCTTGATCCGGTATATTTATGGGTAAATACGGGTATATTTATGGATATATGCAAGGAAAACCAATGTTATATCCTTCTATAAAGATCACAATAGAGGTATTAAATCTCATCGCAAAAACAGATGAGTTTAAAGGCGAATGGAAGGCCATCGGCAACCTGGCACCGGAACGCCTCAATGCCTTAAAACATGTTGCCA
>PIVS01000026.1 GCA_003353855.1 Desulfobacteraceae bacterium | reverse complement strand
TTTCGCAACAAAATTAGTTTCTGTATTTCCGGATGCGGTTAAATTTAATCAACCTGCGGTTAATGGGGTGCTGGTCCTGGCAGATAATAAAACCGGTCAGCCCCTGGCCGTCATGGATGGTGCTGCCGTCACCGCCGAGAGAACCGGGGCGGTAGGTGGCCTGGGAGTGGATTTGTTGACCCCCCAGAATATTGAAACTGCCGGTATCCTTGGTTCGGGGGTCCAGGGGCTCAGCCAGGCGCGGTATCTTCTCTTTAACCGGAGGATAAAAAAACTTTGGATCGGTGATTTGAGTCTTAGGTCCGCCAACAATATGGCCCAAATTTTAAAAAACCTATTTCCCCAGGTCACCTATGTGACCACAGATAATTGTGAAGAGCTGGTGAAAGCATCCCAGCTCATTATTGCCGCAACCACCAGCAGTCAACCATTGTTTAAAGATGATCCGGCCCTTGTAAAAGGGAAAGCATTTATTTCCATTGGGTCTTTTAAGCCCGATATGAAAGAATTTCCAGATGCGGTTATTTCAACTGCTGATCATGTATATGTGGATACCCTGTTTGCCGCCAAAGAGTCTGGAGATATTTTTATTCCCCTTGAAAAAAAAATAGTGGAACTTGAAAAAATCAAACCATTTTCCCGCCTGCTGGAAGAACCGGTTTCCCTGAATAATAAAACCATTCTTTTTAAATCCGTTGGTATGGCATTGTTTGATCTTACCGTTGCATCGGCTGTATATAAACTGGCATTAAAGGGAAAAGCGGGTCAAAAACTTGATTTCTAATCTTATACTTTATTCTTTGCTGGATATGGCAGATTTAAGAAGAAAAACTGGAGCGGGAAACGGGAGTTGAACCCGCGACTTCGACCTTGGCAAGGTCGCACTCTACCACTGAGTTATTCCCGCTCAGCAAAAGTGTGCAATTTCTACTTTAAAACCTGCCCTTTGTCAAGCATAGATTGAAAATTAATTGAGGAAAATATCATAGGATTGGGTTATTATTTGTGAAATTAGGATGTTATCATCAAAGAAGGATAAAATGAAGATAGAGAATGTATTGGTCACAGGCGGTGGCGGGTTCCTTGGAAAGGTTATCACCCGTAAACTGATTCAAAAAAAAAAGAGGGTTACCTCTTTTTCCCGGCGGTGGTATCCGGAATTGGAAGAGATGGGGGTTGCACAGATTCAAGGGGATTTGTGTAATCAAGCAGATGTTGTAAAGGCATTTCAAGGTATGGATACCATATTTCATGTGGCTGCAAAATCCGGGATATGGGGGGATTACCAAAGTTATTATTCGGTCAATGTTGCTGGAACACAGCATGTGATAGAGGCCTGCCTGGCCAATGGTGTGGCCCGGTTGATCCATACCAGTTCTCCCAGTGTGATTTTTGACGAGTCGGACATGGAGAATCGGGATGAATCCATTCCCTATCCTGAAACCTATCTGGCCCCATATCCTGAAACCAAGGCCATGGCTGAAAAATTGGTTGTCAGCGCTGGGCAAAAGGGTTTGGAATCCATTATTCTCAGGCCCCACTTGATCTGGGGGCCCGAAGACAACCATATAGTTCCAGGCATTATCCGTCGGGGCAAACGACTAAAAACCATCGGGCCTGAAGATGATCTGACGGATACCATTTATGTGGATAATGCAGCCGATGCCCATATCATGGCTGCTGAAAAACTTTTGACAAACCCTTGTCTTTCGGGAAATATATACTTTATCAGTCAGGATGAGCCCGTCTCAAAATGGAAAATGGCCAATGCTTTTCTGGATGCAGCCGGACTGCCCCCTATAAAAGGCCGGGTATCTGCCAGAACCGCTTATATGGCAGGGTGGCTCTTTGAAATGATCTACAAAACCTTAAAGATAAAAAAAGATCCGCCAATCACCCGCTTTGCAGCAAAGGAGGCAGCCACATCCCATTGGTTTGACATATCCCGGGCAAAAAAGGATCTTGGGTATGCACCTGCCATCTCCATTGAGGAAGGGCTTAAAAGATTAAAAAAATGGCTTGAAGCCACGGGAACATCCCATTATGGTCTATAAAAAAGAGCTCTTTCAATGGTATCAAAAATGGGCTAGGGTTATTGTATCTTCCCTCAAGGGCTTTCACCAAGATAGCTGCGGGCTCAGGGCATCTTCCCTAACCCTTTATACCCTTTTTTCCATTGTTCCGATCATGGCCATGGCCTTTGGGATTGCCAAGGGATTCGGATTTCAGCAATTTCTTGAGGGTGAGGTCCTGTCCATGTTTGAAGGCCAGGAAGAGGTCATCCATAATGTACTTGAATTTTCAACCAACCTGCTGGATAAGACCCGCGGCGGGCCCATGGCAATTTTAGGGGTCATATTGCTCCTGTATTCCCTGGTAAAACTTTTCGGACATATTGAAAATGCCTTTAATCGAATCTGGCTGGTGAATGAAGACAGGCCCATCCTCAGGAAAATTACTGACTATATGACCATTTCCATTGCAGCCGGGCTGCTGGTGATTTTTTCAAGTACTGCCAATATCTTTGTTACCACCCGGCTTGCACAATTTCTGGAATATCTCAATCTGCCGAAGGGTCTTGGAAATTTGATTTCATTTGGGTTTAATATTTTTCCGTTCATATCCATCTGGCTGCTCTTTGTCTTTTTCTATGTGATCATGCCCAATAGGAAGATAGATGTCATGGCTGCCATTGTGGGTGCAATTGTTGGTGGTACCATTTTTCAGCTTATCCAGATGGTCTATTTGAAATTTCAGGTGGGGGTTTCAGGTTACAATGCCATCTATGGCAGCTTTGCGGCTCTGCCCCTGTTTCTTGTCTGGCTGCGGATTTCCTGGGCTATTTTATTATACGGGGCAGAGATTGCATTTGCCTGGGAAAATACAACCTATCTTGAAACCGATGATTTGGAGTATGATAATTTAAGTTTCCGATTACAAAAACTGATAGCCCTTAGAATCGTATTGTTGTGCGTTAAACGATTTGCACAAGGGGATTCTCCGGCCACAGATATTGAGATATCACAAGAGTTGAAGCTTCCCATGAAAATTATTAAAATTCTTTTGGTGAAGCTTTTGGATTCCAATTTGTTATTTCAGGTGTCTTCTTCCCCGGGCCGTCAGGAGTATTCTCCTGCACTGGATATTGAATCATTATCGATTATGGATGTGATATCGGCTTTTGAGGAGCCAAAAGGAAAGTGCATCCAGGTGAGCGGGTCCCTGGAATTTGAAGCATTGGAAGAGAGCTTAAATAGCTTTGCCCGTTCGGCCAGGAATTCTGCCGGAGAGCGCAAGTTTAAGGATATATAGGTTTTATTCGGTTGTAATTTTAAAAAATTGTTTTATATCGTTTTCCTTACGCTTGAGCTGATCAATAACTAACCGCAGAACCGATTCATTCACACCGATTTTTTTGGGAGCATTTTTTATGGTAACCGGCACGGGGTTGCCGCTGTGCCCGATTCCTGCTTTCTGGGTCAGATAGTTTGCCAGGTTGATGATCAGGGCCTGGTGCCTGAATTTTACAGGAGATGATTCAGGGTTGTGATGAAATCGGCAGGGGACCATGATGGATTGGGGGAAATTCCATCGTTTCATTAACAGGGCTGACAAAATCGAATGATCCAGTTTGAAGATTGCATTTTCAGCAAAATACAATGGTTTCTTATTTTCCATAGCAAATTGTCTGACCTTCATATATTCTTTTTTAAAATATATGGTAAAAATCACCTTGCCCATGTCATGGAGAAGGGCAGGGATAAATATTTTACTTGCAATGGCGGGGTTGGTCCTTTTGGCCAGTTCCTTTGAGACTGTTGCAACCCCGATTCCGTGTATCCACAGGGCTTTCATGTCAAGGCTCAATCCTGATTTGTCAGTAACTGCAGATAGAATGCCCATGCCAAGGGCAATACCTATAATTTCATCGAATCCGATGACCGTAATGGATCGTTTTATGGTTGCAACCGGGGTCTTTTGGGCATAATAAATTGAATTGGCAAGTCTTAACAGTTTGTTGCTCATCCCCTGATCGCAGGATATGATATCAGCCAGTTCCTCCGTTGTTGTTTTCTTATCGGAGGCCACGCTGATGATTCGGTCAATGATCACTGGGAGTGTAGGAATATCACTCTCCCTTTTCTGTACCATTTTAAGAATTTCGGTTTTTACGTCCATTTAATCCGTTTCGTTAAAATTTGTTAAAAGAAACCTTGTCATATTCCAGGGTTTCCTTTGGGTGGCCGTTTTTAGCCACATCAGGATACCCTATCGCAATGATTGATTCAATCATTATATTATCGGGTATGCCTAAAAGATCTTTAATGTAGATATCTGCACTTCTTAACGGATTATGGTCCCGCTTTCTAATTTGTATCCAGCAACTGCCAAGGCCTAAGGAATGTGCGGCCAGATGGATGAATATGGAGGCAATGGATGCATCTTCCACATAAACATCGCTGGCGATAGGATCTGCGCATACCACAATACCCAGGGGTGCTTTTTTCAAGAAGCTTGAACCGTGGGGCTTTGCAGCGGCCAGTTTCTCAAGAAGGTTTGGTTTGTCAACCACAATAAATCGCCAGGGGTTGAAACTTCTTGAGGAAGGAGATCTCAGGGCTGCCTCGATAAGCTGCTCAACTTTTTCTTTTTCAACGGGCGTATCTTTAAATTTTCGGATGCTTCTGCGCTGTTCAATGAGTTTATTAAACATGGATCTTCTCCGGCCAATCAATTAGATTAATGGAACAAAGTAAATGAAACCAGGTTGATGAAGCCGGGTTAATGAAGCCGGGTGATATCAATATCTCCCCTGGACTGGATTTCATCAAACTTTTTTCTTAAAAATCGTTTGAATTTGTTCCGGGTCACAGGCCAAAGCAGCATCAGTCCGAATGCATCTGTCATAAGTCCCGGTGTAATTAGTGCAAGACCTGCGATGAATATAATCAGGGCATCCATCATCTCTTCTGCCGGCATAATGCCCTGTTGCAGATTCGTCCTGACCTTTAACATGGTATTCATTCCTTCCATGCGGGCAAGCCAGGCACCGGCTATTCCGGTTAATATAACAACGAGTATGGTATTGAAGCCGCCAATGACTGTCCCAACCTTAATTAAAAGGTAAAGTTCAATTATCGGTATCAGTGCAAAACAAAAAAATAGTCTAAAGAGCATGGTTTTGTTCTCCCAAAAGGGGTTTATATATTTATGAATAATGATGATGAAACCATTTTTGTCAAGGTGATTTAAACTGCCTTTTGTGCTGTAAAAGCAGAATGGCAATCCCAATGACTATCATTCCGGCACATAAAAGCTGGCCCGGGGTTCTGTTTTGAGCCGGTATGCCGTGAGCAGATAAACGCTGACAAAGGCTGCAATGTACATGAGGCTGTAATATCGCACCTGAAACCCGTTGATTTGAAATAAATAGGGGCTGATCTTATGGGGTAACCGAGCCAAAATCCCTGTCCGGATTGTACTCCACAATATCAGCCCCGATTATATTGCCCCTAAGCCGGTGAATAATATCTAAAACCTGTCGGGTGGTAAAGCCTCCGGGCAAATGCCGGATCCAGACAGTCCATATCAATGGAAAGATAGACAGGGCCCTTAAATTGCAATTTCTCCAGCCAGCCATTCCCCTCTTTCATCTCCATTACTTCAACCCCCAGTCGACCAGCCTGTTCACGCTGATGGCCATTCATGGTTCTGATCCCTGCCTGGACCATTCGTTTGGCTAATTTTTTTTCTTTTCTATTTATCTCTTCTGGGGAAGGGGATCCAGAAGATGAGATGGATCCCAGATGTTGGTATCCATTTTCCGGGTAATGGACGGCGCTAATGCTTTAAGGAAGTTCTCCCTGGAAACCTCAACTGCCCCCATATTGACCAGATGATTGGTGGTTACCTGGCAGTCAATCATATCAAATCCATGGGTATTTAAAAGAGTTGCAAGGGCTGACAGGGCAATCTTTGAGGCATTACTTTCATTGCTGAACATGGATTCCCCAAAAAAAGATCCGCCAAGGCATACCCCGTACAGGCCGCCAATCAAAGAGTTTCCATGCCAGGTCTCAATGGAATGGGCATAACCTTGTTTGTGGAGTTGGATATAGGCATCTATCATTTCATCTACAAGCCATGTGCCTTCATGGCTGTCCCGCCTTGGTTGGGCACAGGAGACAATGGTTTGTTCAAAGGCATTGTCCACAGTGATCCGAAAAGGGGTTCTTTTGATATCTTTTTTCAAGCTCCTGGAAATTTTAATGGTGTCTGGAAACAATACCAGCCTAGGGTCCGGGGACCACCACAACAGGGGTTCATTTTCTGAAAACCATGGGAAAATACCATTTTGATAGGCAAGCAAAAGTCTTTCCAAACTCAGGTCTCCTCCGATACAGAGGAGACCGTCCGATCTGGCAAGCCATGCCGGTGGGAATTCGATTCTTTCTGATAACCTGAAAAGGGGCATTCAGTCTTTTATAATGAAGGTTAACTCATCATTCTTCAGGCCGATGGAAAGTTTTCCGCCTTTTTCAAGTTTGCCAAAAAGGATTTCATCGGTGAGCTTGTCTTTTATGGTTGTTTGAATCAACCTGGCCAGGGGTCTGGCCCCAAATTTGGGGTCATATCCTTTGAGAGCAAGGTGGGTCCGGGCCTTGGGTGAATAGGTCAGGAAGATCCCTTTGGTTTTCAGCATGGTTTTCAGCTCTCTCATATTTTTGTCCACGATCATTTCCATGACCTGTTTGGATAAATGATTGAACTGAACAATATTGTCCAACCGATTTCTAAATTCCGGGCTAAAGGTTTTTTCAACGGCTTTTAATCCTTTGGCATCCGTTTGGGCGGTCTGGGAACCGAATCCAATGTTGTTGGCATCCATTTCCCTGGCACCTGCATTGGAGGTCATGATAAGAATCACATTTCTGAAATCAGCAGATTTACCATTGTTATCTGTCAGGGTGGCATAATCCATGACCTGGAGCAGAATATTGTACAGATCCATATGGGCTTTTTCAATTTCATCCAGCAATAGTATGGAGTGGGGATGCTTTCTGATACTGTCGGTTAAAATACCGCCCTGTTCAAATCCAACATAGCCGGGAGGCGCACCGATCAGCCTTGATACTGCATGTTTTTCCATGTATTCGCTCATGTCAAATCTTATAAATTCAATCCCCATATTGGAAGCCAGTTGTTTGGCCACTTCTGTTTTTCCCACACCGGTTGGGCCCATGAACAAAAAGGAGCCGATGGGACGGTCCGGGGCGGCAAGACCTGCCCGGGATCTTTTGATGGCTGTGGTCAGGGTGTTGATGGCATCATCCTGACCGTAGATAACCTTGAAAAGTCTTTCCGGTAATGATTCAAGATTGGCCTTATCCGTTGATGTCACACTGGTGACCGGCACTTTGGCAATTTTTGCCACAATGGTTTCAATATCTTTTTTGCTGACATTTTTGCGCTTGCCAGACCCCTTAAGGCGAAGATAAGCGCCGGTTTCATCCACCACATCAATGGCTTTGTCCGGTAAAAGTCTGTCATTGATATATTTGTCAGACAGATAGGCCGCAGCTTCAATGGTCTTATCCGAATATTTCAAACCATGGTGTTCTTCGTAATGGGGACGAAGTCCCTTTAAAATGTCGCAGGTTTCATCCACACTGGGTTCAGGCACGTCAATTTTTTCAAACCGTCTTGAAAAGGCCCGGTCTTTTTCAAAATGATTTTTATATTCTTCATAGGTGGTGGTGCCGATACACTTGATATCACCTGATGAGAGGGCGGGCTTCAGAATATTTGAGGCATCCATTGAACCGCTGGTGGTAGCTCCTGCCCCCACAACCGTGTGGATTTCATCAATGATCAGCAGGGCGTTTTCTTTTTGTTCCAGGGCATTTATCACATCCTTTAACCTTTGCTCAAAATCTCCTCTGTATTTGGTTCCGGCAAGAAGGGTGCCCATATCCAGGGAATAAAGTTCACAGTCTTTCAAAAGATCCGGCACCTGTTGGGCGTGGATTTTTAAGGCAAGTCCTTCGGCAATGGCCGTTTTACCAACGCCTGGATCCCCCACAAGTATGGGATTGTTTTTTCTCCGGCGGCAGAGCACCTGCATGACCCGATCCATTTCATTGAGCCGGCCGATGAGGGGATCAATTTTTTGGTCTGTGGCCTTTTTCAACAGGTTGGTGGTAAAGGTTTCAAGGGGATCTTTCTTTTTCTGGCGTTTGGGTTTGGGATCTGCCTGTCTGAACATCTTTTGGGAGGGGTCAGGACCCCCGGTGGATTTTTTTTCAAATTCGCTGGAATGGGAAATATATTTTAGCACATCCAGCCGGGTAATACCTTCGGATTCAAGGTAGAATGCAGCATGAGAATCTTTTTCCTGGAAGATGGAGGCAAGGATATCACCGAGATTGACCTCGGATTTTTCTGCAGATCGGGCATGGTTAATGGCCCGCTGTATCATCCGTTGAAACCCAATGGTCTGCTGGAGAACATATTCATCTTTGGTGTCTATTTTGGTCAGTTTTTCATCAAAGAATTTTTCCAGCTCATCTTTTATCTGACCCGGGCTTCCCCCACATTTTTCAATGGTTTCCAGACCGGTTTCATGGTTAAGGATTGCATAAAGAACGTGTTCTACACATACATACTCATGCCTTCTTTTTTTTGCTTCCCGTACGGCAAAACCGAGAGCTGTACTTAGTTCTTTGCTTATCATGGGGCTACTCCTTTTCCATTGTGCTTTTTAAGGGGAATCCCTTATTGCTTGCCAGGTTGAATACGGTTTCCACTTTTGTTTCTGCAATTTCCAGTGGATAGATGCCACACACTTCCTTTCCCTTACTATGTACATTAAGCATTATTTGGTTTGCTTTTTCAAGTGATTTTCCAAAAACGTTTACAAGAATCTCCACAACAAATTCCATGGTTGTATAATTGTCATTATGCAAAAGGACTTTATACATGGGCGGATTATCTTCTTTGGCTCTTGATGAGATCCCTGCTTTTGTTTTAGAATCAGTGGATGTCATGTTTTTCTCCTAGGACATACAGCATTTTTTATATTTCTTGCCGCTGCCGCAGGGGCAAAGATCATTGCGTTGTACCTTATCATGGTTCCGCTTCACGGGTTGTTTCATGGATGGTTCATCTGAATGGGAAAAGCTCAGGTCCTGTTGCTCATTTTTTTTCATCTCATCCACGCTGGAGGAGGGGGCTATCTGAATTTTAAACAGGATATCCACCACCTCTTCCTTGATCATTTCCATGAGGCCGTGGAACATGTCGAATCCTTCTTTTTTATAGATTCGAAGGGGGTCCTGCTGGGCATATCCCCTAAGGCCTATGCCCTCTTTTAAATGGTCCATGGACAAGAGATGTTCTTTCCACCGGGTGTCAACGGTCTGAAGGATGATGTGTCGTTCCAGCTGCCGCATAATCTCTTCGCCGATGAGACCTTCCTTGGCAAGGTACTGCTCCTTTGCCAGATTAAAAATAAAGTCAGACACCTGGTCCTGGGAGTGACTCTCCTGCACAGCCTGTGAAAAATCCATGGGGAAAGTAAATAGTTTTTTTGCCCCCGATTCAAGACCTTTCATGTCCCATTCCTGAATGGGTGTTTTTTCATCGGAAAATTCGTCCACCATTTCATAGGCCTTGTCTTCAATCATTTCCAGGATTACCGGTTTTAAATTTCCTTCCTGTAATGCCTGGCGTCGCTGCCGGTATATCACTTCCCTTTGCTGGTTCATGACATCGTCATATTCCAGCAGATGCTTTCTGATTTCAAAATTGTGGCCTTCCACCTTTGACTGGGCATTTTCTATGGCTTTGGATATAAAGGTATGTTCAATATGCTCCCCCTCTTCAATGCCTAATCTGTCCATTACGGCATGTATCCGTTCTCCGCCGAATATTCTGAGCAGGTCGTCCTCCAGGGACAGATAAAACCTTGAGCTGCCGGGATCACCTTGTCTTCCGGAACGGCCTCGAAGCTGGTTGTCAATCCGTCTGGATTCATGACGGGAAGTACCAAGGATATGCAAGCCTCCAAGTTCCGTGACGCCATCTCCAAGTTTAATATCCGTACCACGTCCCGCCATGTTGGTGGAGATGGTTACAGCCCCTTTTTGTCCGGCATTGGCAATGATTTCCGCTTCTTCCTTATGGTGCTTGGCATTCAATACATTATGGCGGACCCCTTTTTTCTTGAGCTTCTTGCTCAGGTCTTCGGATACGTCAATGGAAATGGTGCCCACCAGCACGGGCTGGCCTTTTTTATGGAGGGCAATGATCTCCTGAATGGAGGCATCATATTTTTCTTTCTGGGTCTTATAGATCAGATCGGGAAAATCCTTGCGAACCATTATTCGATGGGTGGGAATCACTATAACATTCAGGTCATATATCTTTTTGAATTCCGGGGCTTCGGTTTCCGCCGTTCCGGTCATCCCGGACAGCTTGTCATACATCCTGAAATAATTTTGAAAGGTAATGGAAGCCAGGGTCTGGTTTTCATTTTCAATCTTAACATTTTCCTTTGCCTCAAGGGCCTGGTGCAACCCTTCGCTGTACCGCCTTCCCGTCATTAAGCGCCCGGTAAACTCATCAACAATTACCACCTGGTCATTTTTAACAATATAGTCGGTATCCCGCTTGAACAGGGCGTGGGCTTTTAGAGCCTGGTTAACATGGTGAAGCATCTCAATATTGGCGGGGTCATATAAATTATCCACGGATAAGAGATTTTCTCCTTTGGCAATTCCCTCCTCTGTCAGGGAAACGCTTTTTGACTCTTCATCCAGGGTATAGTCAATCTCTTTTTTAAATGTGGGGATAATGGTATTGACCTGGGTATAAAAATGGGTGGATTTTTCAGCTGGGCCTGAAATGATCAGGGGAGTCCTGGCCTCATCAATGAGAATAGAGTCCACCTCATCCACAATGGCAAAGTTGAGGGCGCCCTGGGCAAGGTTTTCCTGCTCAAACTTCATATTGTCCCTCAGATAGTCAAACCCGAACTCGTTGTTGGTGCCGTAGGTGATGTCCGAGCCATAGGCCTGTTTTCTTTCCTGATCGTCCATATCATGGAGAACCACCCCGACACTTAACCCGAGAAAATTATAAATTTTGGCCATCCAGTCGGCGTCACGTCGGGCCAGGTAGTCATTGACCGTTATGATGTGAACACCTTTGCCGGAAAGGGCGTTTAAATAAGCCGGAAGGGTGGACATCAAGGTTTTTCCTTCACCGGTTTTCATTTCAGCGATGGTGCCCTGGTGGAGAGCTATTCCCCCGACAAGCTGTACATCAAAATGGCGCATGCCAAGGATTCTGACAGAGGCTTCCCTTACCAGGGCAAAGGCTTCGGGTAAAATATCATCAAGGGTTTCCCCCTTTGCAAGTCGGTCTTTGAATTCATGGGTTTTTTGGGGCATCTGCTCATCAGACAGGGATTGCATCTGCGTTTCAAAGGAATTGATCTCATCGATATTGGGCTGAAGTGCCTTTAGCAGCCGTTCATTGGCTGAGCCAAAGATTTTAGTGAAAAATTTTAGTACCATTTAAATTTTACCTATTCTTTCTTAGTTATATAACCAGTTAAACTTTCTGTGTAAAACATATAAGCATTATTCGGGAAAATAAAACAAAAAATTAAAATAAATTGATTGTTTTGAAGGGCAGGTTTAACCTCCCATTGTTCCAGGGGCTAATTAAGGATATATTTCAAGGGGTTGGCAGGGGCTCCGTTGATGCGAACCTCGTAGTGGACATGGGGTCCGGTGCTTTTGCCGGTGTTGCCCAAAAGGGCTATGACCTCCCCTCTTTTTACTTTTTGGCCCCGTTTGACCAGAATTTTTTGCAGGTGTCCGTACTTGGTTGTCCTGCCGTAGCCATGGTCAATGATGACCAGGTTGCCAAAATGTATTTTTGGGGCAGCGTAGGAGACCTTGCCGTTTGCCGTTGTAATAATTTTTGTTCCCACCTTGTTTGAGATATCAAGCCCGGAATGAAAGGTGCGTTTTCCGGTGAAAGGCGATTTTCGATATCCAAATTTTGATGTGATCCAACCATCAACCGGTTTGATGGAGGGGGTTGATGCCAGAAGATTTCTCTTTTTTTCAAGTTGTCCGATTAGATCTTCAAAATTAAGTACCTGTTGCTTGGCAGCGAGGTTGGTTTGCTTCACCTGTTGATGCATTTCCCTGATCAGGCTGTTATGCCTGGCCTCCAGAGGAATGTCCGGGTATAGTTCATTTCCCGGAATGCCGCCAATGCCGATTAGGCCAGAGGAATTACCTGTTTTTTGGATATCGGCAATCAGCCTGACCCTGCCTTCCAGTTTTGATAGGTTATCAACCCGCCTTTTAAGAACTTCAATGTTTTTTGCAAAGGCCTGAATCTGACCCCTCTGGCTTTGGATTTCATTGCGCTGGAAATCGATGTTTTGGGTTAACGTACTATTATTGAAGGATATGGCCTTTAAATGATAGTAATCATAGCCCAGGTAGCAAAGACTGCCCCCGGTCCCCAGGGCAAGGAGGATGAAAAAAAATAAACCCAGTTTGTGAATGGATATTTCCCTGATATTGGAATCGGAACCGGAATGAAACCATATTTTTATTCGTTTTTTCATCATCACTTTCTTATTTTTAAAATTAATTTATGTCAAGCACAATATTTGTCAATATTTTAAGCTGTCACAAAGGGCTCTGAACATAATCCAAACCGGTTTCATCGGCCAGGCCAAACATGATGTTCATGTTTTGAACAGCTTGTCCGGCCGCACCTTTCAAAAGGTTGTCTATGGCTGAAACAAGGATAATTCTACCCGTATCTTCATCAAAATGGCATCCAATATCACAGCAATTGGTTCCCCTGACATGGGACATTGCAGGAAAGCGTCCTTGGGGCAGCAGTCTGACAAAGGGTTCCTCTGCATACCATCGGTCATATGCCTTGCGAATATCGGTAACATGGACAGATTTGGCGGCCTGTCCATAAATTGTGGATACCATTCCCCTTGTAACCGGTACCAAATGGGGCACAAAGGTGATATTTACCTTTTTTTCGGCATGGATGCTTAAAATTTCCTCTATCTCCGGGGAGTGCCGGTGATTTCCTATTTTATAAGGAGTAAAGGATTCATTTGCCTCACAATAGTGGGCCGTAAGAGACAGGGATCTGCCTGCACCGCTGACGCCGGATTTGGAATCAGAGATAATTCCTTTTGAATGTATGATTTTTTCTTTGATAAGGGGAAGCAGGGCCAGAAGAATCGTGGTGGGATAGCATCCGGGGTTTCCTATGATTCTGGCAGTTTTGATCTGGTCCCGGTATATTTCAGACAGGCCGTAAACACTTTCTGCCAGAAGGTCCTTGTCAGTGTGTTTCTGATAGGACTTTTCATAGGCATTTGGATTGCTGAACCTGAAATCAGCAGACAGGTCAATAACCTTGATTCCTTCCTTTATTAAGGGGGCTGCATAGGCCATGGAAACCTTATGGGGCAGGGCGAGAAACATGAGGTCCACCCTGGTTGAAAGTGCTTTTGCATCCAGCTCTTCACAAATGAGGGATTCAAAACCCCTCATGGATGGGAAAATGTCGGTCAAGGGCTTTCCCTTGTAACTGCTGGAGGTGACCGCTTCCAGGCGAGCCTGGGGGTGGTTGGAAATCAATTTGACAAGTTCTACTCCTGTGTAGCCCGATGCTCCTGCAATGCCTACCTTGATCATAATATATTGCCTGCCTGGTAATGGTTTAATTCCAATAATACGTGATTTTATGCCAGAAACACTATTTTTGCAAACTCAAATATTCAACCAGGGTGTGATTCTCTCTTTCCAGCTGACGATCAATGATGCTGCTGATTTTTTCCCAGTCTCCTCTTGCCAGCCCGGCCCCGATTCGCGGATAACCAATCCTTTTTCCTGAAAAATTAAGTTTAATTTGGTGGAACAGGGAGTTAATGGCGTCATAGTCTGCCAGCACATTGGCTCCGGAATAGTGGTATTGGGTATACCCGTTTATGATTGTCAGGGCTTTTTCGTTGATTCGGATATCGGCCTGGGAATACTTGCCCAATTTGCTTTTGTCCCCTGGTTCGGTTTCAAGGTCTGTTAGATATGCCTGGGGGAAGGTATCCCGGATCTGTCTTGCAATACCTGCACCCATTTTGCAAAAGCAATTGCACCCGTGGATGATGATGTCAAATTTTCCTGACAGGGCCAATTGAATCAAATCTCCCTTTAAATATCGCATATCTTCTTCTCATTCCGTTGGAATTTAATCTTGTTATATCTCATTTATACGCTTTACGCAAAAAATATTCCCGGTTGTATTGATAATTTGATTTGGATCAATTATCCGGCTTGAAAAGCCAGAAAAGGCTGCCCTCTGGAATCATCAGGGAGCCAAATCCCTATACAGGCTCCTGGGCTTGGTAAAAAAAATGTAAAAGATAGCTGCTGACGTTGAATCCAGCCGGAGTCATTCTATCATTGGGACGATGAATATATCATGGAAAATTTTTCGGGAACCGGTAAACGCCATCTCGCATATGCTGGGTGCAATTGGGTCTGTTGCCGGGCTGATTATTCTGGTTGTTTTTGCGGCTGGCCGAGCCTGGCATGTGGTTTCCTTTTCCGTTTTTGGCATCACATTGATTCTTATGTATACGTCAAGTTTTCTCTACCATGGTCTGTGCATATCTGAAAAGGCCCTTTTGACCTTTCGCAAGATCGATCATATCATGATTTTTATGGTCATTGCCGGGTCTTATACCCCCCTTTGTCTGTTGCCCCTTCGAGGTCCCTGGGGATGGAGTCTTTTTGCCACGGTTTGGTCCATTGCCTTTGTTGGAATTTTTCTTAAAATTTTTTTCATCAATACGCCCCGGTGGGTTTCCACCTTGATTTATCTGATGATGGGTTGGCTGTGCATGGTGGTTATTTATCCCCTGGTGAAAGTTGTTGATCCCATTTGTCTTTTCTGGCTGGTTCTGGGCGGGGTGTTTTACAGCGGCGGTGCCCTGGTATACGCGTTAAAAAAGCCCAATCCCTTTCCCGGGAAGTTGGGCTTCCATGAGATATGGCACGTTTTTGTCATCCTGGGGAGTGCCTGCCATTTCTGGCTTTCCTTTCGATATCTGATGTATGTCAATTAAAATTGGTTGTAATTTAATGGGTTCTTTGTAAAATCATCTCTTTTGGGTGGCATTTTGTATTGTCCATGCTTATCGTATATTTATTTGTTTTTAGTTTTTAATTATGGAGGACCGTAAGGAGTTGAGATGGAGATCTGTCAAATAGAAAAAATAACCGACTGCAAACACCTGAATCTTTTTTCCATCCAATACAGGGATCGCGGTGATAATTTAAAAAACTGGGTGTTTGCCTCCCGGTCCCGTCTGCCCGACCCCTTGAGCCGGGAGGCTGGGGTAGTGGATGCCGTGGTTGTGGTTCCATTTCATAGGCAGGAAAAAAAACTTGTGATTATCAAGGAGTTTCGGGTCGCCCTGGCTGGCTGTCAGTATGGATTTCCCGCAGGTCTCATAGACACAGGGGAAACCGTTGTCCAGGCAGGAAAACGCGAACTTTTTGAAGAAACGGGCCTGGCAGTCACCCGGGTTTTAAAACTAAGTCCCCCCATTTACTCCTCATCGGGGATGACAGATGAAAATATCAGCCTTTTATTTGTTGAATGTGATGGGAACCCCAGCAATGAATTCAACGAAATGTCCGAGGAAATAGAGGTGATCATGCTTTCCCGGGAAGCGGCTGGGAAAATAATCTCAAAACCCGGTCTCAAATTTGATGTTAAGTCATGGATGGTGTTAAGCATGTTTGTTGATTACGGAATTATCAGTTAAGGAAATTATCTCGTGTTTTCAAATTTTTTATATTTTCTGATCGCCCTTGTGATCTATGCCTCTTCCGAACTTTTTGATAAGGCTAAAAGTGTTGATCCAAATAGCCTGTATTATGGCCTGATATCAGTGGCTGCCTTTGCCTTGCTTTGCCGTACATGGTTTCAACGACTGGCTCAAAAGGGTGACCAGGGCTCTTCCATGGGACTGGACCATTCCATTAACGGGGCAATTTCAAAGTTGTCCATCATGGCTTTAATGCTGTTTGCTGCAGATATTTATTTGTTCAGACTTCATCTTTTCTTTGTCGATTTCTGGCTGTTTGTCCGCATTCCCACCCTTGTGGCGGTTTTGTTCCTGGGGCTCTTTCTTTTTTATCTTGTTATTATCTGGAATGCAGCCTATGAGGTTCAGAAACGATATTTCCCCGGAGATCTGACCAAGAAGAGTTTTATTTTTTCAAACATCTCATTTTCCCTGCCCGCCTTGCTTCCCTGGTTCTGTCTCTCTGTGTTTGCAGACATGATTCAGTTTTTGCCCTATGCACCTGTTAGAGAGTTTTTTAATACGACCTCCGGTGAAATTATTTATATAATGACTTTTTTGACCATTGTTTCGATTTTTGGGCCGGTGCTGATAAAAAAACTTTGGGGCTGCACTTCCCTTGAGCCGGGGGCTTCTCGATCCCGAATTGAAACAACCTGCAAAAGGGCTGGGCTGGCCTATGCAGATATTTTAAAATGGGAGCTCTTCGGAGGCAGCATGATTACAGCCGGCGTCATGGGGCTTGTGGGACGATTCAGGTATCTTTTGGTCACACCGGCCCTGCTCAATGTTCTGGAAGAGGATGAAATTGATGCGGTTATTATTCATGAAATCGGTCATGTTCAAAAATATCACATGCTTTTTTACCTGTTTTTTTTTCTTGGATTTATAGGGTGTAATTTTGTTTTTTTTGAACCCATGATACTCCTGCTTTATATTGCCGAGCCTTTGTACCAGGGATTTTCTTTTCTGGGAATTGATAAGGGCGATGTTTACCCGGTCCTCATCTGTTTGTCCTTGATCGGTCTTTTTGTGATCTATTTCAGGTTTGTGTTCGGATTTTTCATGCGGAATTTTGAGCGCCAGGCAGATATCCATGTATATAATTTTCAAAGGGATGCCACCCCATTGGTCTCTACTTTTTATAAAATAGCATCCTTGAGCCGGCAATCCATTGACAGGCCGAACTGGCATCATTTCGGAATTGGTGAAAGAATTCGGTTTTTGGAACAATGCCGGGAGGAGCCCGGGTTGATCACCCGCCACCACAGGCGGGTGAAAAAAATGATTCTTGGATATTTCTTGGTGGTCCTTATCCTGTTGTGTACAGGGTATAGTATTAATTATGGCATGGCAAAGGATGCATTTGGAAAGTATGTGGCCGGGAAAATACTCTTCCAGCAATTGGAGGTAGATCCTGAGAACTTAGACCTCTATGTGTTTGTGGGGGATTATCATTACAATGACAAGGCCTATGACAAGGCTGTTGCAGCCTATGAGAATGTGATTCGCATTGACAGCAAAAACATCCATGCCCTTAACAATCTTGCCTGGCTCTTTGCCACCTGCCCGGATGAGCAATTCCGGGACAGGGTGCGGTCCCTTGAGCTTGCATCCCTTGCTGTGTCAATCAAGCGGGAACCCTTTCTTCTGGATACCTATGCCGAGGCCTTGTCTTTAAACAAGCGGAATGCCGAGGCAATTAAAGTGTCAAAGGAAGCGCTGTCTATTGCTGAAGATAAACGATCCTATTACCGGGAGCAGGTGGAGCGGTTCGAGAAAATGGGCCGCCCTCTGGAGAAATTGTAAAACGGATTGCCTGAAACCTTGCGTTGTTCTGAAGAATATAGTATGCCGCTATAATATGAGTTGGTTGTTTTGAATCAAGGGATGAATAATGGCAAATTAAATTATTCACAAATTATTAACCAGTAACTGGAGGGGAGTATCTATGAAGTTATTAAAAGGTTTAGCTGTTTGTATTGCTGTTCTTGCCATGTCCACATTTGCCATGGCAGACACCCTGGGAGATGTTAAAGCCAAGGGGTATGTCCAGGCCGGTGTTAACGGCAGTCTGTTTGGGTTTGGTAAAGCCGATGAAAAAGGCGTTTGGAAAGGGCTTGATGTTTCTTGTGCAAGAGCTGTTTCCGTTGCAGTTTTTGGCAGTCCCGATAAAATAAAATTTACCCCGCTGACAGCTAAAACAAGATTTACGGCTCTTCAGTCCGGTGAAATTGATGTTCTTTTTAGAAATTGTACCCAGACCCTGAGCCGTGATTCTCAGCTGGGTCTTGATTTCGCCGCTGTTAATTACTATGATGGCCAGGGGTTTCTTGTTCCCAAGAAGCTGGGTGTAAAAAGTGCCAAAGAACTTGACGGTGCCTCTGTCTGTGTTCTTCCCGGAACAACCACGGAAATGAATGTGGCTGATTTTTTTAGAACAAATGGAATGAAGATGAACCCGGTTGTTATTGAAAATACGGCAGAGCTTGCCAAAGCGTTTTTTGCAGGCCGGTGTGATGCCCTGACTTCTGATGCATCCCAGCTTGCAGGGACCCGTGCTGTTGCGCCAAATGCCAAAGATTACATGATTCTTCCTGATATTATTTCCAAGGAACCCCTGGCTCCTGCTGTGAGGCACGGAGACAATAAATGGAAAGATATCGTAAACTATTCTGTGCTGGCGATGATCAACGCTGAAGAACTTGGTATTACCTCCAAAAATGTTGATGAAATGCTGAAAAGCAAGGACCCGAAAGTGAAAAGGTTTTTAGGCGTTACCAAAGGTAATGGTAAGTCCCTTGGCATTGATGAAAAATTTGCGTATAATATTATTAAAATGGTGGGTAACTATGGCGAAGTTTTTGAAGCAACTGTTGGTGTAAATACTCAGCTTGGTATTGAAAGAGGACTCAACGCCCTCTGGAAAGACGGCGGGTTGCTGTACTCTCCCCCATTCAAATAATTCATACCTTTGGATGAAATATGGTGCAATGCAAATTGCACCATATTTTCCAAACTGCTTTTTTTTACCTGTTTGTAAGGTCTATTGCATAAAGTTATGAATATTAAAAGTTCAGAAAACATTTCGTTTTGGTATGATCCTGATAAACGGTCAATCGTATATCAGGTCGGGGCGGCTCTTTTATTTGTTTTTGTCTCTTGGTACCTGGTTTCCAACACCATGACCAATCTTGCAAATCAAAATATTGCCACGGGATTTGGTTTTTTAAATAAGGAGGCTGCCTTTGAAATCGGAGAATCCCTAATTGAATACTCGGCAGCAGACAGATACTCAAGGGCCCTTTCAGTCGGTTTTTTAAACACGCTTCTGGTTTCATTTGTCGGTATTCTTTTGACCGTTGTTCTCGGTACATTTCTCGGCATTGCCAGGTTGTCAAAAAACTGGCTGGTCAATAAATGTGCCGCCGGGTACATTGAAATTTTCCAGGATATCCCCGTTCTTTTGCAGCTTTTTTTCTGGTATGCTTTTTTCTACGAAATGCTGCCGTCACCAAAACAGGCTATAAACCCCATTGAAGGATTATTCCTGTGCAATCGGGGGCTTATTTTCGGTATTCCGGCAGCCCACCCGGTTTATAAATATATGGCCGTTGCAGTGTCTCTTGCTGTCATCCTGATTTTCTTTATTAAACGATGGGCAAAAAAAAGACAGGACGCCACGGGTAAGATCTTCCCGATTTTTAAGGCATCAATTTTCCTTTTGTTTGGATTCCCTTTTGTTTGCTGGCTTATCGGAGGATCACCAACCCAGATGAACCTACCGGTTTTAAAGGGGTTCAATTTCAAGGGTGGAATCGCTGTCAGTCCCGAGTTTGCAGCCCTTTTACTCGGTCTTGTTCTATATACGGCAGCCTTTGTTGCTGAAGTTGTTCGCGCCGGCATCCAGTCTGTTTCCAAAGGTCAAACCGAAGCTGCCATGGCCATCGGTTTAAAACCCGGCCAGTTACTGAATCTGATTATTCTGCCCCAGGCATTAAGGGTTATAATTCCGCCCCTGACCAGCCAGATGCTCAATTTGACAAAAAACAGCTCTCTTGCGGTTGCCATTGGATATCCGGATTTTGTTTCCGTTGCAGGTACTGCAATCAATCAGACAGGCCAGGCCATCGAAGGTGTCATGTTGATCATGATTGTTTATCTTATTTTCAGCTTGTCTACTTCGGCTTTCATGAACTGGTACAATAAAAAAATGAAATTGGTAGAAAGGTGATAATTTAATTATTTTATTATGGAAACACACGCAAATAGCGAAAATAAGATAGTAGTAAAACCGCCGATTTCAAGCGTCGGGGTTATCGGATGGGTACGGGGAAATTTACTTAGCAGTCCTGCTAATACCACCCTTACGCTTATTATTCTGGGTATATTGTGGTTTTCAGTCGTTCCTTTTATTAAATGGGCATTTATAGATGCATGCTGGCACCCGGATGCTGACTGCAGGGAGGCAAGCGGTGCATGTTGGTCAATCATAACCTCCAACTATAAAATTATTTTATTTGGCTTTTATCCCCAGCATATCCTATGGCGTCCTGTCTCAGCGATTATTTTACTGGTAACCATGCTTTTTATCAGCCGGAATAGAAAATACTGGAATCCTTACCTTGGGTATGCCTGGATGATCTCTTTGGTGGTCATGGGTGTTTTGCTCAGGGGTGGGGTTTTAGGGCTAGAGCCGGTTGATATCGGAAAATGGGGGGGGCTGATCCTGACATTGCTCCTGTCTGTTTTTGGTTTAACCGCAGCATATCCTCTAGGGATTCTCCTTGCTCTTGGCCGTAAGTCCCATATGCCGGTGATAAAAACCTTCAGTGTTTTTTATATCGAACTGATTCGCGGTGTACCCCTGATCAGTTTATTATTTATGTCATCTGTTGTTTTTCCATTATTTCTTCCCGAGGGTGTCTCAATCAGTGGTATTTTAAGGGCCCAGGTTGCCATTATCATGTTTACGGCAGCTTATATTGCAGAGGTGGTCAGGGGTGGTCTGCAGGGAATGAATAGGGGACAATTTGAGGCAGCGGAATCAATCGGATTAAATTATCCCCAAACAATGCGGCTGATCATTTTACCCCAGGCCTTGAAGATTGTTATTCCCCCCTCTGTCAGCATTTTAATTTCTGCTTTCAAGGATACCTCCCTGGTTGTTATTATAGGTTTATACGATTTGCTGAAAACAACTCAGTCAACATTGTCAGAACCTAAATGGATGGGATTTTCAGCAGAAGCATACATTTTTATTGCTCTTATTTATTTTGCCTGCTGCTTTTTCATGTCCAACTACAGCAGACGACTGGAAAAAGAACTGGATACCGGCCTATAATTTTTTAATAACTTTTTTATTAAGCGATAATTTATGAACGAAAAAACAAACAAACTGGATGTTTCAAGTGAAGATACGGTTATTAAAATCTCTGATATGCATAAATGGTACGGGGATTTTCATGTTTTAAACAATATTAATCTGGATGTTAAAAAGAGTGAGCGCATTGTTGTTTGCGGGCCGTCAGGATCTGGAAAATCAACCCTTATCCGATGCATCAACAGGCTTGAGGAGCATCAAAAGGGAAAAATTATTGTTGATGGCATTGAGCTGACCAAGGATTTGAAAAATATTGAAAAAGTCAGGTCAGAGGTTGGCATGGTGTTTCAACATTTCAACCTGTTTCCCCATCTTACCATTGTTGAAAATTTAACAATGGGACCAATCTGGGTGCGAAAGGTTCCCAAAAAAGAAGCAGAAGAAACAGCCATGTACTATCTTGAAAAAGTACAGATTGCAGAGCAGGCACAAAAATTTCCAGGCCAGTTATCCGGAGGCCAGCAGCAGCGCGTGGCAATAGCCAGAAGCCTTTGCATGAAACCCAATATTATGCTCTTTGACGAGCCCACATCTGCCCTGGACCCTGAAATGGTAAAAGAGGTTCTTGAGGTTATGATCAACCTTGCCCAGGACGGGATGACCATGATTGTTGTCACCCATGAAATGGGATTTGCAAAGAGTGTTGCCCACAGGGTCCTTTTTATGGATGCAGGTGAAATTATTGAAGAAAACACCCCTGAAGAATTTTTCAATAACCCCCAGAACGACAGAACAAAGCTCTTTTTGAGCCAGATTCTTTTTTAAAACCCAAACCCAACGGGAAAAAAGGCCATTCCCGTCATGTGGACTGCTTCTGTTATCATCCGCCCGGTTCTGGAGGAGACAATCAGGGCCATGGTATCCTGGAGGGAAATTAATTTACCGAAACTGCGTTCAAAACTTAAGTTTTCAATTGGGCCGTCA
>PIVS01000375.1 GCA_003353855.1 Desulfobacteraceae bacterium | reverse complement strand
TGGGCAGCGATGGAACCAGCCTGCTGACGCGTGGTACCAAGGCACGAGAACAAAACGTCTGCCTCAAAGAATGAAGCATAGTCCTCTAAATGATCGAACACCACAACCTGATTGAAAACTTTTGAAGATGAATGTTTGGCAGAACGACGAGTAAGTGTGATGATCTTGCCGATATGATCAGCATCTGCCAGCTGGTCTACCAGTGTCCGCCCAACCAAACCAGTAGCGCCAATTACAATGACTGTTTTGCCCATGTAAACCTCTTTATATATTACCCTTCATTAACGTCAACTAACCCACCCGCCAACCAGTTTGGCAATCAACTTGGCAGGAAGTAAGGTGTCTGCGAAACCCCGAAAAAATGCAACTGCTCGCGGGTCGGTGTCGAACGTATTGATAGATCATGGTTGTATTCTTGTTACTATCACTTAGTTTTTACAGTTTTTCCCAGAATTGTAACCACTTCATTGCCTGTGTAAGCATCAAGTCGTATAGCAAAATAGCTATTTTTAATTGCATAGTTTTCAACATATTTCATTAAGATAGATGAAAGACCTAATCCTTGAAACTCTGGATCAACGGCCAATCTATGAATAACCAAGATGATTCCATTCGTGTATTTCCAATTTTCAATTAAATATTCTTTTTCTTGGCTTTCATTAAATGATATAATAGCGGTTATCTGTGATTTTAATACTCCTTTATATAGAACACCTGTCTTAATGTCTTCCTGTATATTTATGATATTTGGGTATTCATCATCCCATTGGTAAATTCCTTGCTCTATTATGGCTTAATTCCATATATATCCACAAGAACGACATGCTGGCTTATGTACACAAATCAATTCACCACATTCTGGACAGATCCATTTCTCTTTTTGGTTCTGAATAAAACGTCGTATCCCAAATTCATCGATCATTTTAAGATTGTCGATCATGCTCATTCCATATTTTATTCTGTAACGCTTATCAAATTATTTCAATCTTGCACAGGGAAAGTTATCACAACTATCAGAGCAATACTTGATTTTGCCCTTAGCAATTAATTCGCAATTTCTGATTCTACATGCATGACGGTATTTTGATTTTTGACTATCCTGGGCATGTGTTTTTTTCTCTTATGTATCCCAAGCATAAACGGCAGTTCATTCCACAAGGTGCAATCAGACTTGTAAAAATTGTTATCTTTGCTTTTCGTTTCTTTATTGTCATCGCCTGTATGTTCAATTTATTTTTAGTCTAACGCCAGTATCACCGGACGATTAGCAAAATTTTGTATGTAAGTTGATGGTCCCAAGACCACAAATTCTGAATTAATAAAAAATGCTGGTACCTTCCGGTGTATATACATGTTAGCAGCTTAAATTTTGTTTATACTGTCAATAATGAAATCTGGAATAACACTTAAATCCCCATATGCTTTGATATTACTGATTTTTACCGTTTCACCATTTGAGCAAGCAAGATTTATTGATGTCCAAGTTCCAGTACTTCCGCCACTTGGAGCAATTGTTTCTTCGTATAGATTCAATTCATGATTAAATATTTTATTAACCATTGTATACGCATCAATATCAACAGTAGTCAATTGAATCTGAATACTTGTATCTTTGTATTCATGTTCCATAACTTCAATGAAATAAGCATCATTACCTTTGTTAACTTCAAACTCGATGGCCCCTCCTCCATTTGTGTCCCATAGCATTGTTTGAATATCACAGCTAGAATAATCCTCAGTCTTCTCCTCTGTTGGTTCATTTGCACATGCGCTCAAAATCAAGGCAAGTATTAGAATTAATAGTCTCATTTTCTTAATAATGAATTGCCTGCTAACTTTCCAAATCACTGGCCTGCCCTTGTGCATTTGGGTTGTTGAATATTTAATATAGTTTTCTATATCGCTCTTTTGGGCCCCGAAAAGTGCAATATAGCCCTGATTTGAGGGTCTTTTTAAGGGTAATTTAATTTTACCCTCAGGGATAAAACTAACCGGGCTATTGCCAAAGTACCGCTTAAATTCCCTGCTGAATTGAGTTGTACTCTCATACCCGACTTCTGTCGCAGCTTCATTTACCCGAACTTGATTTGCCATTAATAATCCCATTGCAATATTGAGCCTGACCTTTTTCAGATATTGGATGGGAGAAGAAGCCGTCACTTCTTTAAATGCCCTGAAAAAAGCGGACGGACTCATGTTGACCAGACGTGAAAGCTTGTCAATATTTATAGGATGACGGTACTCTTCGTGAATGTGTCTCAGGGCCTTGTCAATTATAGACAAATTCGTATTTATCATGATAAGGGCGTACAATGGTGCAGCATTTTCACCATTCATAATCCTGAAAATCAGTTCATGAACGATACCGGGGCCGATCACCTTGCCTTCCCCAGGGCTTAGAAGAGAACGTAACAACCGCACTACCGCATCCTTTATATCCTGATTTGCATGAGCAACAAACAGCCCGGTATATCTATCTTTTTGCCCCCAAAGTGAAGGGTTAATGTCATTACCCATTTGTTCAACAATACGATTAAGCATCCCCATGTCAATGTCCACCATAAGCGAAAGCAACGGTTCATATTCAGTGGCTTCAGTCTCACATTCTGCTGGCAGTGCTACAGATAATACCAGATAGTTATCAGGGTTGTATTCATATACCTTGTCTCCGAGAAAAACCCGCTTGTTTCCCTGACCGACAATGATGATTCCCTTCCCATAGCAGAGCGGATGCCTGGGACGGTATTCTGATGCTTTGTAAATTCTAACACCGGGTATATTGGTGTTATTATGTCCCTCTTCTTTAGCAATTCGGCCCATTAAGCCTGCAATCTCGCCCATATACTGACACCTCTTATTATTTTTTTGGATATTAACATGACCTGTCTAATGATTCAATAAATTCAAAAATATATGGTAGAAATAGGCATGAAATATGTGGAATTGTGTATTCAAAACAAACAAAATAGGAATTATATTACATATTCGTAACATTGGATTTAAGGAGAGATTCTATGGAAACCGAAAAAATCATTAAGATATATTGTTCAAAGGATAAGTACCAGATATGAAAGGATAAGACTGCGAAGCCGCATTAACATTCAGTTGAGTTGCTCCGGGTCGAAAATACGATTCTCTTCAGACCCAAAACCGCGTGCCTTGTCACATCTTTATTTTATTGGAACCGCCTCCAGGAATCCAACATTTTAATCACTGGTGACTGTGTAGCGGAACAGTCATCCAGTGAATTTAATGGTTATTTTATTTTTTTAATAGCAAGCTATGTTCATCATTCCCTTTAAATACAAAGCCGACATTTGCTGCCATCTTTTCAAAAATGCCTCTTTTCCATTTCGTGTGTGTAGAATTCCTACCTTGTAGAAAAAGTTCTCTGAAAAATCCTCGTATGAATTTCTAAAACAGGGTTTGATTTTACTATTGAAAATGATAAAAGTTATCATCTGATAAAACGGAGCCGAGCAATCCTGGGGAGGAACTCGGCAAGGGATAATCAGATGCAGATAGCATTGAATAATGCTACATTAGGGGGGCGGCTATTATTGCTGCCCCCCTCATAACCAAACATTATTCAAGGTTTTCTGCCCATGCCTTTAAAACCCAATATAATAAGTTAGAGCGCAGCGATTCCTTTTTACAATGCTAATACGGAGTTCAAGAAATAATAATGTTTGAGAATAATCTATTCGAAGCAGCCCTCGCAATTCAGAGCCCTTGGTTTATAAAAGATGTTGAGTTTAATGTAGAAGCAAAACGTTTGGATATTTATATTGATTTTAAACGTGGCAGCACCTTTCCGTCTGGAAAATCAGATGATCCTGAGGAGTATAAGGTCAAAGACACTTTGGATAAGACCTGGCGGCATTTGAATTTCTTTGAACATGAATGTTATCTTCATTGCAGAACTCCAAGGATTGATTTCGGTAATAACAAAACGGAATTGATATCGCCACCATGGGCCGGGATTAACGCTGGATTCACCTTGCTTTTTGAAGCATTAATAATTGAGCTTTGTGCCCATATGCCTATGCATTCGGTTTGTCAAATCATCAATGAATCTGACAACAAAATATGGCGACTTTTGGAAAAATATGTTGATAGGGCACTTGAGAATGAAGATTATTCCCATATTACAGCTATTGGCATGGATGAAACCAGCAAAAGCAAAGGTCATAATTACATCTCCTTGTTTGTAGATATGGTTAAAGGGAAGACGGTTCATGTGGCTGAGGGTAAAGATCACAAGACAGTAAAAGACTTTGTCCTGGCGCTTGAAGACCATAATGGAGATCGAAATCAAATAAAAGATGCAAGTTGTGATATGTCCCCGGCATTTATCAAAGGTATTAAAGAATATTTACCAGAGGCCAGCATCACATTTGATAAATTTCATATTTTAAAAGTCATCAACAAAGCCGTAGATAAAGTTCGCAGAGAAGAAGTGTTATTACAACCAATTCTTACAAAAACGCGCTATGTGTTGTTAAAGAATCATAGTAATTTAACTAAAAATCAAAAGGATAAACTCGAAGAGCTTAAGTTGTCAAAATTAAATTTAAAATCAATCAGAGCTCTCCACATTAGGGAGAATTTTCAGGAAATATACAAAGCTTCTTCAGAGGAAGAGTTTGAGACCTTGTTGAAGAAATGGTACTTCTGGGCAACCCATAGTCGCCTTGCTCCAATTATTAAAGCCGCCAAGACCATCAAAAAGCACTGGGATGGTGTTCTTGAATGGAAAAAATCTCAAATCAACAACGGTATTCTTGAAGGTCTTAATTCTATCGTCCAGGCGGCCAAAGCAAAAGCAAGGGGATTTAGAACATTTCGAAATTTTAGAATTGTCGTCTTTTTGCTAACCGGTGATTTAAATTTTCGAACGTTAAATCCGAACGTGACGATTAAGTAGTGCCTGACCGGGAACCTCACTTTTTAAAAAAATCACGAGTCTTTTTAAATTTGAGGAGGTGTTCTACAGGAAAAAATACAGCCTGAATGAGAGTCACATAATAAATTCCATTTTCCATTGAATAATGAACGTAGTGCTC
>PIVS01000374.1 GCA_003353855.1 Desulfobacteraceae bacterium | reverse complement strand
CAGGTAGAATTGTGAACTGGTGGAAGGGAACCTGTCTGCCAGCATTATGTATGATGAAAACGGAAAAGAACTGGCATCGGTGTCTATTTTTGTGGATTTAAAGGAGCGGCTTAAGACCGAGCGGGAGTTGTCAGCGGCAAGGCAGCATCTTCTCCAGTCAGAGAAATTGGCTGCCATGGGGCGTCTGACTTCCCAGATTGCCCATGAGCTCAACAACCCTCTGTTCGGGATCATGAACACCCTTGAATTGATGAAAACAGAGATATCTCCCACCAATAAGCGGCGGAAACTGTTGGATATGTCCCTGTCTGAAATCATGCGTCTGGCAGATATGCTGAAAAAGATGCTCTCTTTTTCAAAGCCGGATCAGGTGAGTCGGGTGGAACTGGATATCACTACGGTTCTGGACGAGCTGCTGTTGCTCTATGAAAAACGGTTCAGGGAAAACAGCATTAAGCTTGTGTTGAATCTCATGGAAAAACCCGGAAAAATTTTTGCATCAAAGGATCAGCTTCGCCAGGTTTTTATCAATTTGTTTTCAAATGCCATGTATGCCATGCCCGAAGGCGGAACCCTTAAAATAGGTACAGCACTAACTTCGGATATGCTTAAAGTCACCATCGAGGATACAGGCACAGGCATTAAGCCGGCCCATATCGAGAAAATATTTGATTCATTTTTCAGCACCAAGACCGAAAACGTTCAGGGGGTGGGGCTGGGATTATCTGTCTGCTACGGGTTTATACAGGACCATGGCGGAGATATCAATGTATCTTCCAGTGAAGGCGAATGGACACGGTTTGTCATTTCCCTGCCCCTGATGTGAAGGGGCTGCCATTGTAATATTGATGGTGGTCATTGTGGACAGGCTGTTACCAACTCAAATTTCAGGAATAGTATGGAATTTAGTACGGATTTGTGCTTTACTGAACATCGCTTGAGGCCGCCTCCTGAATTTGAATATCGTTTGTATGGATAGCTTACTATACCCTTGATTCATGGCGATCCCCAAGTTTTTTATTATTGTTTTGCAATTTTATTGTTCCAATGATGGGGTTACCTATGAATTTACCGTTTTCCGATTCGATATTGAAAATTTTGCTTGTTCTGACCGGTGGAGGCCTTGGGTCGACATGCCGATACGGAGTGTCTTTGCTCTCTGTTCAGCTTTTCGGAATACGTTTCCCCTATGGAACCATGATTGTTAATTTACTCGGCTGCTTCCTGATCGGCCTGTGTTTTCAGCTGGCAGACCGCGCCGCATGGTTCGGTGTTTCAGCCAGGCTGTTTTTGATGACCGGCTTTCTTGGCGGCCTGACAACTTTTTCCACCTTTGCCTTGGAAACGGTTGTTTCCGAACGTAGAGGCACTGATTTTGTCGCTTTGGTAAATTTTTTTGTCAACAACGTTTTGGGTATGGGAATGGTATTGGCAGGAATGTGGTTTGTTCAATATTTTCTCAAAGGGAGGTAATAGATAATGTCGCTCAGATACAGCGAGATCCAAATATTTACCGATGAAGAAGCCAATTGCAACGGCACTTCTTTATATAAGGCGGTGGTAAAGTATATCCTGGACTTAAAAATCGCGGCCCGGTGCCTGGTTACCCGGTGTATTGAAGGCTGCTATGAAAACGGTGAAATGGCAACCCAGAGCATTCTGATTGCCTCTTTCAACATGCCGGTTTTGATAAAAATTATTCTGCCGTCTGCCCAGGCTGAATTGATATTGCCGACACTTGAAGAAATGGTTGATGAAGGTATTGTGGCGGTTCAGGAAATCAATATCCAATGTCATAAAACCCGTAAACGCCTTATCCCTGGACATCTCAAAGTCAAAGACATGATGACCCAGTGTCCTGAATGCGTTTTGCTGATGACGCCGGTAAGCGATGTGGTGCATCTTTTGCTCTCTTCAACCTTTACCGGTGTTCCGGTAATTGACAAAGATCATCATCCTCTGGGTGTTATTTCCCAGGGAGATTTGATTTACAGGGGGGGGATGCCTTCAAGGTTGGGGCTTTTAGCTGAATCCGGCCATGACAATCTGGATGCTGTCCTGGAATCTCTTTCCCTCAAAAAAGCCCGGGATATTATGAGCCCTGCGGTTTGTATTGATGAAAACCAATTACTGAACCAAGCAGTAAATCTCATGCTTGAAAAAGGGCTGAAAAGACTTCCGGTTACGGATAAAAAAGGAAAATTGACCGGCATTTTATCCAGGATGGATATTTTTCACACCATTGCCAATCACTCGCCGGATTGGAATGCTTTCCGGCAGCAGAACATTCCTGTTGGGAATCTCAAGTTTGTTTCAGATATTATGCAGCGGGATGTCCACACGGTTTTTCCGGATACACCGGTTGCCCAGGTTCTTCACATTATTGGGTCAAACGATATTCAACGGTTGGCAGTGGTGGATAAAAACAGCGTTTTTCTGGGTATTATTTCAGACCGGAACATGTTGATGGCATTCTCCGATCAAAAAGAGGGAATATGGGACTATTTTGTCAACAAACTGCCCTTTGGTCAAACTGGTCATAAAAACAAAGAATTCGGCCGGCATCTCTGCTCGAAAACTGCGGCCGAGGTGATGAAGGAAGACCCGATAACGATATTGGAAACCGCTAGTATTGACGAGGCCATTCGTCTGATAACAAAAAAAATGATTAAGCGGTTGCCTGTACTGGATGATGAAGGAACGTTCAAAGGCATGATCAGCCGGGGATCTCTGCTTCGGGCAGGGTTTTTAAGTTCCTAATACAAAAAAATAAAACGATAATGGAAATGAGATTATGGTAAATCCCATTATCCCTTGAATATTTTGTGATTTGATTTGGAGGAGTTCTGATGTCTTGCAGACCTGTTGAGGCGAAGCCGGAAAAAAGTATTCAGGATCTTGACAAGGAGCTTAGGTACTATCGGGGTCTGTTTGAAAATGCACCCATCGGGATTTTTCAGTCCACCCTCGAGACAGGCCGGTTGAAGTTCTAAGGGAGATCATGGAGCGAATCCCGGGGGTAAAGATCTACAACTGCTATGGCCAGACAGAGCTTGCGCCCTGCCACACCTTATTCAAGTCCCAGGATGCCCTTACAAAACTGGGATCTGCCGGGATGGCCGGTCTTCATATGGAAACACGGATTGAGGATGAATTTGGAAAAGAAATCATTGATACTTGCAGGAACGCCCCATTGGCAAATTTTAAGATTCCCAAGCGGGTGGTTATTGTTGATACGCTTCCCAAAACACCCACGGGCAAAATACTTAAGAGAACCATGGGAGAATCCTACCAGGGTATATTTATCTGATCCTGTGATGGAATAAAACCAGGCCATTTTTCCGGGTCTGGCTGATCCCCTGGAAATTTTTTCTTGTCTTTTCCCTGTTCATGATGGAGGTGGCGATTTGTTAAAAATATCTATAGTTATTATAGTTATTATAATTATTCTTATCTATTGACAAATGAAATTGATTGTAATAACTATAAAATCTATAATACCCTGAATATAAAAAAGGAGGCATTATGGAAGACACATTAACTGTGTTTACGGCAAGCAAGTATTGCAATGTTTCGTCTAAAACCATTATTAACTGGGTTGAGGCAGGTCACATTAAAGCTTACAAGACCGTGGGCGGCCATCGCAGGATTAAAAAAACCGATCTTGAAAGCTTTATGCGAAACCAGGGAATTCCCATCCCCAAGGAAAAGGATGACAGCTCCAGAAAGAAGATTCTGGTGGTTGACGACGACATGATTATCGTTGAATCCATTGTCCAGGCATTGGAGGAAGATGAATTCGACTATGAGGTGCTCTCTGCTTCTGACGGTTTTGAGGCAGGGCTCCAGGTGAACCATTTTAATCCGGATCTCTTGATCCTTGATATCATGATGCCGGATATCAAAGGGTATGAAGTCTGCAAACGGATCAAGACCAATGAAACAACACGCGATACGAAAATTATTGTATTGTCCGCCTATCTGGATGATGAAAAATTTGCCCAGATGAAGGAAAATGGTGCGGATGTCTGCTTTTCCAAACCCTTGCCGCTCCCCCAGCTAAAAGATGAAGTAGCTAAATTACTTGGACTAAAATAAGAAGGAGGCAGATCATGAATTTAAAGGATTCTTTGGAAAAAAAGAGATTTGTTGTTACTTCTGAAATCCAGGCCCCCCTTGGTGATGATGAGCCGGAATCGCTGATTGAAAGTCTCAAAAAAGTCAAGGGCCGCGTGGATGGGGTGTCTGTCTCGGAAGTGGAGCTTGAAGGGGTTGTGGGAGACAGCATTAAAACCTGTGATCTTTTGAAACAAAATAATTTTAATGCAATTTACCAGACCACCACCCGGGATAAAAACAGGTATCAACTCCAGAAGGACCTGACCCTTGCCCACGAGACCGGGGTTGAAAATCTTCTGGTTTTTACAGAGGATTATAGAATTTCAGGCGATACCCTCCAGGAATCCATGTTCTTCCACGTGGATTCAGGGAAGTTGGGTTCTGTCCTGGACCATCTCAAACAAGGGGTAACCATTGAAGGCAAAGAGCTGGATACCAAAATGGATTTTATGCTGGGTTCTGGCATTGAAACCCCCTGGGGACGAAATATGCCCAAGCAGGGGATGGAGGAGATGGAAGACATGCTCAATGTGGGAACAGGTTATTTTTTGACCACCCCCATATTTGACGTGGATCAGTTTGAAAAGTTTATGAAACAGGTGGACCCCTTTAAGGTGCCCGTGATTGCGGAGGTGATGATTCTTCGCACCGCCGGCATGGGGAAATTTTTAAATCGTCATTTTAAATCCGGACTTGTTCCTGAGTGGGTAATCCAGAAGCTGTTAAAAGCACCGGACAAGGAAAAAGCAAGTATTGAGCTTTTTGCTGATACAGTCAACAGTCTTAAGGATATCTGCCAGGGAGTTCACATTATCACTATTGGTGGAGAGGATAGGTTGGGGCAGTATCTTAATGCGGCAAAATTAAGATAGAGGAGAGCGTCAATGGCAGAGGCAATTAGGATTGACACCCTGGATATTGAATTTAAGGAGGAGGTGCTTGACAAAG
>PIVS01000373.1 GCA_003353855.1 Desulfobacteraceae bacterium | reverse complement strand
GCCCTGGTAAAAATGGGAATAAATCCTGAAAGAATTATCAACCAGGGATGTGTAAACCTGGCCGGAAAAATTGAAAGAGATCCTTTTAGTAAGGATGTGTCCCAGATGATTGATACCAATGCAAGGCAGGCGGCCTTAAAATTAGGACCCTTCAAAGGAAAGGTTTTTGCCGCCCTTTGCTGCACCCATTTTGGGTATTGCCGTGACCAGTTTTTAACAGCCCTAACCAACCACACCAAAGGAGAGATTTTGATCCTAAACCCCAATACCAGAATGGCCCGGATCCATGAAGAAAAGGTGCCCTTCCGGTTTCCTTTTCCCAAAATTGATATGGAAATCGTGTCCAGGGTCTTCTGGGAGAAATCGCGGATCACCGCCTATGAAAAGCTTCTCAAGAAAATCTCCCCCCAAACCGTTGACGCACTCAAAGGATACAGGTGGAACAAGGAGCTGTTCCAGGTTAGCTGATTAAGGGTCACCTGAGTAATGACCACCTGGGTAATAATTACTAAACAATAAAACAAATCATTGACCGGTTACCGGCCTGCCAATGACTTAATTTAAATAGACAATTGACCAGGAGAGAGATGAAAAAAGTATTATTAATCACAGGACCGGCTGGGGATGCCCAGGGATGGGGCGATATCAAAGTTACCCAAGAAATAGCCAAAGCCATAAAAGTATCCGGCAAAGAGGCCGAAATAGCGTTTGTTTCAACCATGGATGAATTTTATACAGCCATTGAAACAAGAACATTCGATATTGTCTGGAGTGCCCTTTATCACATCTCCGGCAAATCCGAGACCATCGGCATGGGCAATGGGGATGAAGAATGGCTGGCGGATATCTTTGATGACCGTAAGATTCCTTATATTGGTCCCAATGCTGCCACCATGAAGGCCTTGATACACAAGACCACCACCCATGAGATCATGGATGCCAATGGGGTGCCCGTTCCTTACCACTACCAGATTGAGCCGGGAGCCGGTCTGCCCGATATCACCTTTCCAGCCTTTGTAAAGCCCAGCTACGAATCAAGATCCGTTGGCATCACCGACAATAGCGTTGTCGAAAACCGTGATGCTCTGGAAAAACAGGTGGCCTTTATCCACAAAGAATTTGACCAGCCTGCCCTGGTGGAAGAATATCTGCCCGGCAATGAATATACCGTCCTTATGCTGGGCAATGGAAAACTTCAGGAATTTCTTCCCGGTAAAGTTGAAGTGGATGCTTCCCTATTCGGCAAATACCCAATTTTAAGAGCTGATCTGCGGGGAGTAGGCGCCACCAAAATCACCCCCATAAATACCTACACCAAAGAGGCGATTGACTTGACCCGAAGGGCCATGGAAGTACTCAACTGCCTGGACCATGTCAGAGCAGACATGCGCCTGGATGCCAAGGGCAAACTAAAAATCATTGAGGTCAATGGCATACCGGGCTTAAAACCCATGAAAAGCTGGAGTCCCCAGATGTTTACCATGCACCACCCTTCAGCAGATGGCCCCATGGAAGACTATAAACAACTCATTGACCATATTGTCACCTCGGCATTGACCCGGTACAATTTGATCTAGGAAAAATAGCCAGCCATGTTAAAGCAGCTGTGGACAGTGAGTAGGATGTAATTTGCAGTGTTTTATAACAGGGTTACACAAAACCGTCCAGTGTCGTTTCAAATGCCTTTTTAAGCCTGTCATTGATTATCTGGTCAAGCTGTTCACCGGCAAGTTTCAGGGCCGAGTGGTCCGGGGCCTCATAGGCCGGTGTTTCCTGTTCATCAGCATCAGCTTTGTTTTTCAGAAGCTGATCAAATAATTTGGTCAAAGGCTTCTGGGCCTTGGCCAACAGCTTGTCTTCCTGTTTCTCCAGGAACCGGGCCATTTTGTCAACAAAGCGACCCATTTGATTAGGCCTAGAAGAAAATTGCCTCTCTTTGCCCGGAGCCAACGATGGGTTGCCGGAGACCGACCTTGTTTCCTCGGTCACGGCATAGGAACGTTCATAGGCAATCTCAGCCGAATACATGGAAACAGACGAATAATTGCCCATTGCCAAAGCCTTTTCAACGGCCTCATCCATATCCCCTTCGGCCACTTCGGCAACGATTCCATCCACTCCTTGTATAATGGCCGCTATGTCCGAAAGTTCCTGTTCATTTAAATCCCCCTGCACTGAAAAGGAAAACTGTTCCCCAGTTGTCAGAGTGATTTCCCGTGTGTGCTGGCTGATAAGGGCATATCCCGAGTCGGTCTGGATCTGCCCCTGGCGGTTGTACTCAAAAGCATTGAATTCTGAAAAGCTATTTGAAGACAAGGTGACAATATCCCCTTCCCGGGTTTGTATGGTCAAGGCGGTATCAATACTTTCATGGGCCTTGACGGTCTGCTGCCTAGAATAACCTGAATATTGGGCGGTTTGCAAATGACTCCGGTCCTGTAACAGCCCTGGGGATACTGTATCAGGTATGCTGTTCATTGGATGTCTCCTTTAATCTAAAAAATAAAAACTTAGGTTCTCTATACGAATACACATCGGCAGGTCCGGGATAAACATTAATTTACAAAAACTATCCCTACCATGGGACAAAAGGACAGATGAAAGTAAATTTTGATTTCCACTGGATTCAAAGGCTGATATAAGTGATTCCATGGACACCTTTGGATTTACCCAAAAAAAGTTTTTATCCCTTTCTGAAAAGAACCGACATCGGCACCTCATCGCCTGGTTGTCATCTTTTTACCAGAAACTTGCCACAAACCGGGTAAAAAGGGCTGGGTTTGACTATGTCTGCTCCCAATACGAGGTCATATTAAAATGGACAAATTCCCCTTTGCCCCAGCGCCCCCACAAGGGCACAAGATCACAGATTGAGTATATTTCCAACGCCATCCACCTCCATAGAAAGGCATCAGGCCTCATTCTCCGGGATGACACACTTCTTGAACCCATAACCTTCAGGGACAGGGCAGCACCTGCTGTACAATTACCGGACATCCAATACCAGGTTGCCCTGGACGGGCTTCGGAGTCTTTTTAATGTGGGATCCATTTTCCGGACCTGTGATGCTGCCGGTGTCCGGTCTGTCATTCTTGGGAACACACTGGGCAAGGAAGATCCCCGGGTTCAAAAAACAGCCATGGGCGCCCAGGAATGGATAGTCCAGGAAAAGACATCAGACCTTGCCCAAACCCTGGTAAAAAAAAAGGAGCAGGGCTTTCGAATCATTGGCATGGAAACAGTCCCGGGATCTGTTCCCTGCCATGAATATGCCTGGCCCTCAAAAGGTGTGCTGGTTTGTGGCAATGAGGAATACGGAATTTCCTCCCATGTGATGCCGGTGTTGGATGATATCGTCCACATTCCCATGTTCGGGAAAAAAAATTCTTTAAATGTAGCAAATGCCGTGGCAACCGTTATTTTCCAAGCTATTTTTTCCTTTACCCGGGAAAACTGATTTTCATGTGGTATACCCCGCTGTCCAGAATGGTTTCCAGGGAAAGTTTGCTTTTTTCAAACAATTTGATCATGGGCTGGTTCTCTGACAGCACATCTGCTGTCAACCCGACAAGGCCCTGTTCCCGGGCCAGACTGATCAGTAATTCCATGAGATAGGTGCCGACACCGATACCCTGGAACGCTTCATCAATAAGAAAGGCCACCTCTCCGCAATGGGAATCATCATCCCTGACAAGCCGCGCTTCGGCAATGATCTTCTCTGTGTCATTTTTTTCAGCCAGGCCAACAATGGAGACCTCCTTGGCATAGTCCACATTCACATATTCCTGCATTTTATCGTGGCTCATGGTCTTGATGGAATAAAAGAATCGATAAAAAATCATCTCCTTGGAGCACCGGTAAAAAAATCGGCGCATACCCTCTTCATCCGAGGGTTTAATGGCCCTGAACCTCACATTTATCCCGCGTTTAAATGTCTGTGTACTTGCGATGTGGGAAGGATAAAGATGGGCGGAGCGGGTCACAAAAATCTGATTGGGATAAATGATCTTCCGCAGCCTTGCCTGTTTGATCAGGTCTTCCCGGTCATCGGGGTGGGCAATATCAATAATGGCCTGGGCCCTTTCCCGCAGAGACCGCCACTTGAGATGGGCCACACCATATTCTGTGGCAAGCATATGGACCGACTCCCGAAGCCGCAGCTGGTTGGCATAATTTTGAATGCTCACAAGAATATTGGATTTACCGTCGGCGTTCCGGCTGGGAAGTCCAATAATGGTTCTGCCGTCCTTTGAGCCCTCCGCACCCTTAAAAAAATCGATCCCCTCCCCCGGCCCCGTTATAACCGCACCCTTCAGGGGAAAGGCCACACTGCCCAGGATATCAGCTTTCCGACCCTCGAACATGGCAACAAACTGGGGATTCTTCGCAATAAACTGGGGATTGCAGACCCAGTCAATGCCCTGAAATTCAACCAATGGATTCCGGTCCAGCCATTTCATCAGGTTCTTGGTGCCCAGGGCGTAGGAAGCCAGGGATTTCCCCCGGAAAGGAGATTTTCGATGGTTGTTGACCGCACCGGAATTGACCAGTTCTGCCAAAGCATCGGTAAAATAAAGGGAATGGATGCCAAGATCTTTCTTATCGGACAGATAGGGCACCAGAGCTTCAAACATGGGTCCCAGGGAATAATTGATACAGTCCCCGTTCCTGATCACCGATGCCACGTTGGCAGCCACCTTTTTCATCTGCCCGGACACGGTTGGTATCCCATAGGTCACAGGCTTCCGGTCGGACCGAACCAGCAGATCAAAATCCTCAATGGAGACAAAGGTGTCCCCGTAGGTAAATGGCATTTTTTCATTGATCTCCCCCACCACCAGAGAAGCATGGTCCATGACTTCCCAGGCCACGTCAACGGCTACCCCCAGGCTGCAATGACCGGACTCATCCGGCGGTGTGATCTGGATAAAGGCAACATCAATATCAATCCTTCGGGATTTAATAATTTCAGGAATTTCCGATGAGTAGGCAGGAATCAGATCCACCTGGCCCGTGGAAATGGTGTCCCAGGATACAAACCCGGAAAAAAAAGTTTTCAACCGATAATT
>PIVS01000929.1 GCA_003353855.1 Desulfobacteraceae bacterium | reverse complement strand
TGGCCGGCCACCTGGGCCTTGGAAAACTGATCCTGATTTATGATGACAACTCCATCACCATTGAAGGCGGTACAGATATTGCGTTTACGGAAAATGTCCGGGCAAAATTTGAGGCCATGGACTGGCATGTGGTTGAAGTGGCCGACGGAAATGATCTGGAAAAAATTCAAAAAGCCATCCAGGCAGGCAAGGATGCCGTGGCACGACCCACCCTGGTAAAGGTTTCAACCCATATTGCCTATGGGAGTCCCAACAAGCAGGACAGCTCAGGCGCCCACGGCTCTCCTTTGGGAGAGGAAGAAATACGCCTGACCAAAGAGTTTTACGGCGTTCCTTCGGACAAAACATTCTTTGTGCCCGACGAGGTGTTGGAAGATTGCAGAAAAGCGCTGAACTTTGGCCAGGGGTTTGAAGATACCTGGCAGGAAATCTTTGACAGATATAAAACCGAATATCCCGACCTGGCCGGTCAATTTGTGGATGCAATCTCCGGATTTTTGACCCAGGGCTGGGATGCTGACATTCCGGAGTTTAAAATCGAAGACGGCCCTGTGGCCACTCGGGCAGCATCGGGAAAGGTGCTCAATGCCATTGCCGATAATCTGCCTGTGCTCATGGGAGGATCCGCCGACCTTGCACCCTCCAACAAGACCTATCTGGACAATGCCTCTGTGTTCCAGAAAGATGCCTGGGAGGGTAGAAATATTCGGTTTGGTGTTCGGGAGCACGCCATGGGTGCAATTATGTCCGGCATGTACCTCCATTCCGGAGTCCGCCCCTATGGCGGAACCTTCCTGGTCTTTGCCGACTATATGCGGGGGGCTATCCGGGTGGCAAGCCTGATGAAACTGCCCATTATCTATGTGCTTACCCATGACTCGGTTGCAGTTGGGGAAGATGGTCCCACCCACCAGCCCGTGGAACACCTGGCATCCCTGAGAGCCATTCCCGGCCTCACCGTGATCCGGCCGGCAGATGCCAATGAAACCGCCCTTGCATGGAAACAGGCCCTGACCACCATGGATTCTCCCACAGCCCTGATCCTGAGCCGCCAGAAACTGCCCACCCTGGATGTGTCCCAAAGGGACGGAGAGTTCAACTATGGTGCATACACTGTCAAGGATGCCGGCAAAAAAGCGGACATGCTGCTCCTTGCTTCGGGATCTGAGGTGCATATTTGTTTGGAAGCGGCCCTGATTCTTGAAAAAGAACATAATATCACAGCCTCTGTTGTTTCCATGCCTTCCTGGGA
>PIVS01000372.1 GCA_003353855.1 Desulfobacteraceae bacterium | reverse complement strand
GCGGCAGCCATCAAGGCACACCGGTTCCGTTGATCATCCCCATAGAGACCTGTATTAATATTCTCCTGGATGCACTGACCCAGATTCACCCCGTAGGTTCCCTCGAGTCCCTCCCTGGCAATTCGGGTGTTCAGGTCCACCACCTGCCGGAAAAGAGGGCGGATACGTTTCAAATCTATAATTTTGGCCAGTTCATAAATCATTTTAATGGAGAGGATTTCACGGTCCTTTAGGGATGAATTAAAGTCCGCGTCCTTGCAGGGACGGTTTAAAATCATCTTCCCGTTTTTCATAACCTGGGTAATATTGGTATGGGTGTGCTTGACCTCTACACTGGCAGTCTTCTTACCTGCAAATGCCTGGATTTTAATATACAGCTTAATATCGGTCTTTTCATGGATGACTTCCACCCTATCTGTCTTAAGGAATTGCCTGACCCCTTCCATATCCTTCGGGGTCACACAACTTATAACCAGCAGCTCCTTGTCAGGATCTCCTGCAAGAGCCCCCATGACTGCAGCCACTTCAATGCCGGCAAGTCCGCCGCTGTTGGGGACCACAACGCTTTTGACATTTTTGATTATATTCCCTGAAACAAAAACCCTCAACCCTTGGGGTTCCTGACCCAGCACCTGTCTTGCCTTTGCCGCCAGTAAAGCCACGGCAATGGGCTCGGTACACCCTTCTGCCGGGACCATCTCTTCTTTCAGGATGCCCATAACCTTATCAATCATTTCCTGGGGAAATTTCATATTTTTCTCCGAATTCAAGATCCGGCCTCCATAATTCAAATTGTTAAATTTTAAATTTTTGTGACATGGGTATGGATTATATACGGTATAACGGGGTATGTATAGCTAAGAGGAAAAATGAAAAATGAATAAAGAAAAATTCAAAAAAGATTTTCATGCCATTGCCCAATTCGGCATGCTTAAAAACGGCGGTGTCTCAAGGCTTGCCTTTTCTCCGGAAGATCTGGCCGCCAGAAGATATTTGATCCGGGCCATGGAAGCTGAAGGTCTTGTTGTCTCCATGGACGGGGTTGGCAATATCAGGGGGAAACGGCTGGGAGAAAAGAATCTTCCCCCGGTAATCATGGGATCACACATGGATACCGTCCCCTGTGGGGGACACTTTGACGGGACCATTGGGGTTCTTGGGGGGCTTGCCGTCATCCGGAAAATGAATGAGAGACAAATAAAAACTGCCAGGCCTGTTGAGGTCATGAACCTTTCCTGCGAAGAATCCAGCCGGTTCAGGGTGGGTACCGTGGGAAGCGGCGTCCTTACAGGCAGGTTTCCCTTGTCCAGGCTCAAGGAAACCCATGATGCAAATGGAACCAGCCTCCATGAGGCTATGACCCTGTCAGGATACGCGCCAGAAACCCTGGAAACAGCCATGCTTTCACCAGGGGATCTCCATGCCTTTATTGAACTGCACATCGAACAGGGATTGGTTCTTGAATCGGAAAATAATGCAGTGGGTATCATAACAGATATCGCGGCTCCCACCCGGTTCAAGGTGATAATAAAGGGACAAGCCGATCACTCGGGAACCACGCCCATGTCCCTGCGCAAAGATGCCCTGACCGGCGCCTGTGAACTGATACTGGGGGTTGAAAATATCACAGCAAATAAAGCTGGCCCCCACACAGTGGGTACGGTGGGATTTGCCACCATTGAACCCGGGGCCATGAATGTAATACCCGGCAGGGTGGAACTTGGGATCGACATCAGGGACATCAATACAGGGGACAAGGAGGCTGCCGTTAAGGAGCTAATGGGCCTGATGGACAAAATCCAGAACAAAAGAAAGCTTGTCATCTCCTGGGAAATCCTGTCCCATGAGGCGCCGGTTCCCTTGTCCGGGCAGATTATCCAAATTTTGGAAAAAGAGGCCATGGCCATGGGGATCCCCTCCCAAAAAATGATCAGCGGTGCCGGGCACGATGCTATGAACATGGCTAAAATTACCAAGGCTGGGTTGATCTTTATTCCCAGCATACGGGGCATAAGTCACAATATTGCCGAAAAAACCCGTTTCAAGGATATCATGACCGGGTGTGAACTCATGTACCGGACCATCCTTCAACTTGCCCAAGAATGATAGGGACCCGACATTCTCCGGCCTTTTTTATATCCTTACCTGGACGGATCGGTTCCTAGGATCTCTTCTTGTGTGCCTGGCAGTTTTCTTTTTCAGGGCCGAAGCCTTTCTAACCTCCTGGTCTCCCCTGAATTCAAGGTGATGATCAGTTTGTCCTTGAGATTTATCCGGGCAAAGACAGAGGCTTCTGCCAAGGAGATCCATTCAAGGGTCATGGGCAATAAAAGCCGTAACGCCGGTTTTTTTGATTGGAACTAACCCCTTTATTTATAATATAAATAGGTATGACAAAACCCATTGAGACTATCTTTTTCATTGACAATAAACGAGTTGCATTATATGCAATCACAGTAAAATTAGCATAACATTGTTACCATATCTTGCACAATTGTTTCCATCAATTGGAAACTGACAGATAGAAGAAAAGATTGATTGGTTTTTAACAGCATCAAGGAGGTGCCCGTGAAAGACGAACAACAGTTGCCTGAAGTGCAACAGAAGAAAACAGGAGTTTCCAGAAGAAGCTTTCTGAAAACCCTTACTGGAACAGCTGCCGGAATCGGTATTTCACAAGTGCTTAATCCTGCGCTTATCCAGGCCCTTGAAAAGGGTCTGAAAAGACATCCGGTTCTCTGGATCCAGGGACAGGGCTGTACCGGTTGTTCCGTTACATTGCTCAACAGTACATCCCCCCCGATTGCCGATATCCTTCTCAAGGTTATCAGCCTGCAGTTCAACCCGACTGTCCAGGCAAGTGAAGGTGAAATGGCAATGGAAAACCTCTATGCCATTGCAGAAGAATACAAAGGCAGATTCTCCATCGTGGTTGAAGGTGCCATCCCCACAGCCGAAAATGGAAAATACTGCATCGTTGGTGAAATGCACCACAAAGAGATCTCCATGGTGGATATCATGAAAGAGCTCGCACCCATGGCAGGTTCTGTTCTTGCGGTTGGCACCTGCGCTGCCTATGGCGGAATTCCTGCGGCAGAAGGAAATGTAACCGGCGCCACCGGTGTAATGGATTTCTTTAAAGCTGAAGGCATTAAAACCCCCGTAATAAACATTCCGGGTTGTCCTCCCCATCCAGACTGGATTGTCGGTTCCCTGGTATATTTTCTGGAAAACGGAGTTCCCGAGCTTGATGATGTCGGTCGTCCGGTCCTTTTCTATGGAGAAAATATCCATGACAATTGCCCCAGGCTTCCCTTGTATGAGGAAGGCGAACTGTCTGAAACATTGTCTGATCCCAAAGGCTGTCGGATGGATATTGGCTGTAAAGGTCCTGATACCTACGCAGACTGCTACAAGAGGAAATGGAATGGCGGCGTGAATTGGTGCGTGGACAATGCGGTTTGCATTGGCTGCGTTGAGCCGGGTTTTCCCGATGGCTCATCTCCCTTTTATGAACCCGCTTAAATCCTAGAAATTTTTGTAACCAAGGAGGTTTTATTATGGCAGGCTGTAAACCACAGGCTGAACCGGCCAATGCCGGAAAGACCGTTAAGATCAGCATTGATCCTGTTACCAGGATTGAGGGGCATCTTAAAGCAGAAGTTACCGTAAAAGGCGGCATGGTCGTTGATGCGAAAGTATCCGGCGGCATGTACCGCGGTTTCGAACAAATATTAAAGGGCCGCGACCCAAGGGATGCCACCCAGATTACCCAAAGAATCTGCGGTGTATGCCCCACTGCACATGCCACGGCATCTGCACTGGCCCTTGATGACGCCTTTGGCGTTGAATTGACAGATAACGGACGGATTGCAAGGAACCTGATCCTGGGAGCCAACTATCTCCAGAGTCATATCCTGCATTTCTACCACCTGGCGGCCCTGGACTATGTAAATGGTCCGGAAACAGCGCCCTTTATCCCTAGATACAAGAATAATGATGTCCGGGTTTCAAAAGAGATCAATGACGTGGCAGTGGGGCAATATCTTGAAGCCCTTGAAATGAGAAAAACCTGCCATGAAATGGTTGCCCTTCTTGGCGGCAAAATGCCGCATGTACAGGGAATCGTTGTGGGCGGCGCCACTGAAATCCCCACAAGGGAAGCTTTGGATGCATATCTGGTACGCTTCAAAAAGGTAAAAGAGTTTATACTTAACAAATATGTTCCCATCGTATATCTTCTGGCAGGCCCCTATGGGGATCTTCTCAAGGAAGGTGTGGGTCATAAGAATCTTGTTTCCTGGGGCGCATTCCCCTTGGACAACAAGGGTACCACTCTTCTCAAATCAGGCGTTTACACAGACGGCAAGGACTATGATGTAGATCCCAGCCTGATCAAGGAATATGTAAAATACTCATGGTTTGACGATTCAACCACGGGCTTGAATCCCACCAAAGGTGAGACCAAACCCGACCCCAACAAAGCCGGTGCCTACAGCTTTATCAAGGCCCCGAGATATAACGGTAAACCCCATGAAGGCGGACCCCTTGCAAGAATGTGGGCCACCAACCCTGAGCTGTCTAAAAAAGGCCAGGACACCCTGGATGTTAAAAACTTCCGTGATATCGGAGATGCCGGTTTCTCCACCCTTGGCCGCCACGTGGCAAGGGCTGAAGAGACTGCAATTGTTGCCATGGCAGTTGAGGAATGGATCGCCCAGGCACAGCCCGGCAAAGAAACATTTGTTCCGGCTGAGATTCCAAAGACTGCAGAAGGCCTTGGCATGACAGAAGCCCCCCGTGGCGCCCTGCTCCACTATGTGGACATTAAAGATTCTGTTATTTCCAACTACCAGGTTACCTCTGCTACTATCTGGAATGCAAATCCCAGAGATGACATGGGCGTCAGAGGACCCATTGAGGAAGCCCTCATTGGTGTATCGGTTCCCGATGTTGAAAATCCGGTGAATGTGGGGCGGCTTATCCGCTCCTACGACCCCTGACTGGGTTGTGCCGTCCACGTGCTGGACGCAGACACTGGCAAAGAAATTAAAGTAGAAGTACCGCTATAATTTAA
>PIVS01000371.1 GCA_003353855.1 Desulfobacteraceae bacterium | reverse complement strand
TTTTTTTTAAGATCGTGCGCCTATTTCGACAGAACTGAATTTTTCGAGGGCCAAACACTTATGAGGGCTAATTTTTGGGCGCAACTATCCTGTGGCGTGAAATATATACATAAATTTTTTATCATTGCATTTAAATTTAGGGTTATGATCATTATCCAGCACCACGCAGCATTCTCACCAAAATCTGCTGAAGGAAGCTTCCATCCGGCCAAATATACTACAGTACACCGAATTGACAAATGTCCAGCGTAAGGCACTTAAAAGACTGAAGATACAGCCTCCTAAAAAGATAAAATCCATCAAAACCATCCCCTGATTTTGTAGGCACTACGCCATTTTGGGTGGATAGCGATATCCCTTTATTGGCGCGGCTTTTCCATTTTTGTATATCTACAGCTGTCGAATACGAGATAAAGAATAACAGCCCCAGCGGGGCTTTCCCTGAGCACGCCCCCCCTTCGGGGGGGGTATTGAAGGCCACGTCTTTCAGACGTGGTTCATTACTGTGCTGACTTCTTATACTCATTGACCAGTAATTTTATTTAAAAACAACCTTTTGAAGATTTTCTTTTCTGCTATTTTCTCATTGACTGGATTTATAGATTTACGTACAATACAAAACTATCTCTAATTATTCATTTGACTAAATGTTACCGTCGATGCAAAACTCGGTATCAAGAAGTGAGGCTCTTAATGCGAATTCTTTTGGTGGAAGACGAAAAGAAGGTTTTAAGTTTTATAAAGAAGGGCCTTGAAGAGGAGGGTTATGTTGTTGATTCGGCTTTAGATGGAGAAACAGGGCTGTTGATGGGTCTTGAAGGGTTTCATGACCTGATCATATTGGATATCAATCTTCCTGGAAAAGATGGATTGAGCATTCTCCAGGAACTGCGCAGGGAGAAGATTACAGCGCCAGTGCTTCTCCTTACGGTCAGGGCAACCATTGAGGATATAGTTATCGGTTTAGATACCGGTGCAGACGATTATCTGACCAAACCCTTTGCCTTCCAGGAGCTTCTGGCCAGGGTTCGAGCCTTGCTCAGACGGCGGGTCGATGTCGAAGAGCCGCTTCTTAGGATAGTTGATCTTACCCTGGATCCGGCCAGACGCCTGGTATTCCGCGGAGAGAAAAAGATTGAGCTTACAGCCAAAGAGTATGCCCTTCTCGCATACTTCATGCGTAATCCCGAGCGCGTACTCACCAGAACGATGATCGCCGATCATGTCTGGGCCTATGATTTTGACCCTATGACCAATGTAATTGACGTCTACGTGAATTATCTTAGAAACAAAATCGATACCGGTTATGAACTAAAGCTGATCCAAACGGTTCGTGGCGTAGGGTATGTGCTGAAAGTGGAGTAACCCATGAACATCCGATCTATTGGTGCCAGGCTTACTATCTGGTACACCAGTCTGCTGACCCTGACGTTCATTTTCCTGGGAAGTTTCTCCTATGGACTCTTGACCTACAATCTCTCGCGGGACATGGATTTCGCTCTGAATAATATTGCCGAAGTAATGGCACAGAGAGCACTGGATCAAAGCACACCATTTATCCCCTCCGACGTTGAAAAACTCTTCCACCGCTTTTTTGGTTTTTCACATCTTGACCTGCACATTGATTTACTGGATCCTTCGGGCCGCCGTGATTCCCGTCATTTTCCTTCTCGCTCCAGGAAACTCTTTCTCAGCCCCGAGGTGCTGAAGAATGCGTCGCAAGGACTGCCTACCTTCGAAACAGTTGAATTCTCCGGATCAAGACCCGTTCGGATTATGACCATGCCTGTGATTGAAGCAGGGCGCATCGTCAACCTGGTTCAAGTGGGGATGTCACTGGAAAACATGTACAAGACGCGTCAAAATTTTCTCCTGATAATGGCCTCTGTGCTTCCACTGGTCCTGCTTCTGGCAGGCGGAGGCGGATGGCTAATGGCTCACCGAACCCTCAAACCAGTCGATCAAATTACACGGACCGCCCAGCGGATCAGCGGGGAACATCTAGACGAGCGCCTGCAGGAGACGGGAACGGGCGATGAACTGGACAGGCTGGCCAAGACCTTTAATAACATGCTTGGTCGGGTGGGTGATACCTTTTATCAAATGCGCCAGTTCACTGCTGATGCCTCCCATGAACTTCAAACCCCCCTGACCATTCTGAAAGGTGAGATGGAAGTCGCTCTCCGTTCGCAGCGGAGCCTTGAAGAATACCAACGTGTCCTGAAAAGCGGGCTCGAAGAGATCGACAGGATCAATCATTTGGTAGGCGGCCTGCTTCTGCTCGCTCGCGCTGACGCTGGAGTGATTCGCCTGGATCTGCGGTCAGTGGCGCTGAAGCAGCTGGTGCTGGAGGTCCGTGAACAAATGAAGGTGGTGGCTGATGACCATAATGTAAGCCTCCACTCGAATCTGCCGGAATCTGTTTCTGTCCGCGGAGATCAAGAGTATTTGAGGAGGCTCCTGTTAAACCTGGTGGACAATGCCGTCAAATACACACCGGCCGGCGGTAAAGTCACACTGTCTCTTCATTCTGATACCGGTTGGGCGTCTCTGAAGATCTCTGATACAGGAATCGGTCTTTCCTGCGAGGAACAAGAGAGGATCTTCAGCCGGTTTTACCGGGCCAACGATACTCGTTCCAGAAATGAAAAAGGTGTCGGCCTGGGTCTTAACATTGTCCGCTCCATTGTCGAAGCTCACAAAGGGCAAATCCTGGTAAAAAGTACTCCTGGCCAGGGGAGCACTTTTACAGTGACTCTCCCGATCAATCCTTCCCCAGCAAGCCACTCTTCTTAGGGGGTGTGTAACTACCTGTTTTTTTAAATAGGTTTTGTGAATCACGGCAGATTATAAAAGTGACTTTATAGGTTAAATCCACCCTGCAATTTTACCCTGCATTAGAGATTTTTAATATTCAACTAATCTGATTTTAATTTTCAGTAGCTATTTTGTAAGTAACAGGCCGCCAAGCCAGTATGGGCAGGAAGCGGAAAAAAAATTAATAAGAAGGAGAAACGAAATTGAAAACATTGCAAGCCAGGACCATTGTCTTCCCCGGTGCGCAGAGAACGTTGCATAAAATATCCATGGCAATCGTTGTATCCCTAATGGTTGTATTTCACTCGACCGTGGACACCTCGACCGAGGTGCCGGATGGAAGTCTCATTTTTCGTTATGAAGATGATATCTACATGGACTTCCTTCTAAATCCTGCACATTATTCAGATGGTGATGCTGTCTATTTTGAAGTGAAGGAGGGGGCCGGTATTGGGTTTTGGGAGAATCAATCGACGGGTCAGGCTGGTAAAGGCGCTACCGTTGGGCGCTACTTTACCGTAGGCGAAGATATCCCCATCGACGCCATTATACGCCTAATACCGGGATCGGCAGGCAGACCTGACACCGCTATTCCCATTAGCGCTGGAGGCAGTGGCAGCGGTGGAAAAAGCGGTCGTGGTGGCAACGCCTATTTCACAAGCGGCCCCGACTGTTGATTGGAATTTTCTGCTTTTAGGCAATGAACCGACTATTCTGTCCGAGGGATTCTCCCAAATGCGATTTATTCTCAAAAGCATATGAGAGTTTATCATTTGTTTACAAGATTAAACTGATTGCCTTTTCAGGTGGGATTCGCTGTGCTCATCCGAAGTGGGTTTTTTAAGGCATGGGCAGGACAGCTTGAATAAAAAAGGAAGGGGAAGCAGGTATCCCCACTCCCCCCGGCGCATTATTCAATGCTGCCTGCTTCCGGTTATCCCTTGTCAGGTTTCCTCCCCGGGATCCCCGGTCAGTAACATGATGCCACCCCTGCGTTTCATATATTCCAGGCGGGCCAGGGTTTCTTGAAGTATCGGAGTATCAACAACATCAGCAGTCTTGATGTCCTTATCAAACGGGTAGCATTTAAAGCCGAACCAGGCCAGTAGATCCTTCATTGTTTAACCCTTCCATTGGCATAAGAAACGGCGGTTTGGCTTTGAGAGGGCTTGAAGGTCCTTGCGTTCTGCCGTTTATCAACGAATTTGAGGTTCCCCACCCGGATGTCTTTATCATAGAGATAGAGTTCCTGGTCAGCATCGACTGGATGACGGATATCTACACGCTGCCGGATATAGGCAGTGGGGACTTCATAGACATTACCCTTAAAACGGATGGTCGCATCGTTGTTTACCGCCCGCTCGTGCCGGACAAGAAATATTTCATCTGGTTCAGCTTTTGTCGGTCGGGTGATATTCGTGTGACTGCAGGACCTGTGGTATCGGTCAATGGGGCGTTCATCTATGCCGGTATGCAGTTTATGATGATAATCATCATGCAGCCAGATTGCGAACGACTCATTCAGTTCTTCCAATGTCGGTTTTTCGGTCATGGTTGATAAAAAACGATCCCTGACCGTCCGAAAAAATCTTTCAATTTTTCCACGGGAAGGAGAATCATATGGCTTTGAGTGAATCAATGAAATCCCGGATAATGCACAGCTTTTGGCCAAAAAGTCAGAACTGAAGGATACGCCATTGTCCATATACAGCCGTTCAGGAAAACCAAAAGCCTGAAAGGCTTGGTTTAATACCAGGGTTAATGAGAGGACAGTCTCAGTCGGTGCAAAGGCGTGCCCGACGATCATCCGGCTGTGGTCGTCTGTGATGGCGCTTAATATAGCTTTATACGTTTTCCGGTTCACGGTTACCTGAGGACCATGCATGAAATCGCCCATCCAAAGACAGTTGACATGATCGGTTTCAAAACTGGTCCGTTCATCTCGGCGCTTTCTCCCGAAATTCAACAACTGTTCTTCCTTAACAATCCGCAGCAGCGTATTATAATGGATAGGCGGGATTCCGATCAGGACTTGTTCCGTGAGCCTTTCATAAAGTCGTTTCACCGTAACATAAGGATAGGCCTTGCATTGCACCCTGATGGTATTCAGCAGTTGTGGGTTAGCTCGTCTTGGTCTTCCTTTATCGCTTCTGATTTTAGGTTTCAGGCTTTCAAAACCATTTTTCCGATATGCCTTGAGCCAGGATTTTAGTGTGGATACTTTGAATTTCCTGCTGCCATAGCGTGGAAATTCATGACGTTTG
>PIVS01000928.1 GCA_003353855.1 Desulfobacteraceae bacterium | reverse complement strand
GGGATAAATTTAAAGACCACAGATGCGGATGACAGGAGAATACAGGCCATGAGCACTCCATCTGCAATGTTTATCAATCCCGGGTTTTTATCCATCAGTGCACATAAAATAACAAGGCCGAAGCAGATGATGGCCTTTATTTTTCCAAAATTATTGGCAGCACCGGAAAATTTGATCCAGGTCAAAACCCGCCGGGCAAAGAACTGGCCTATTAATTCAATGGTCACAAGTATCCATACCAAGTCTATTGATAGAATTCCTGAATAGGCAAATCCAATCAAAGGCGGCAAATAGGTTAATTTGTCACACATGGGATCCAGCCATTCTCCCCAGCTGGAACCCAGGTTGCATCCCCTTGCCACAACACCGTCAGCGCCGTCAAGGATAGCGGCAAAGGTAAATATAAATATGGCAAGGGATTGATATGGGGTATAAAAGTAGAGGGTAAAACCCAGTACAGCCATGGCTGTCCGCCAATAGCAAATTGAGTTTGGGTGCAGCAGCCACTGGTGTGACATGATATATTCTTGCATGGCTTGCTTTTTAACAGCTTGGGAAAACCATAAGAAAAAAGCTGTTCCAAGAACAGCGGAAACAACAATAACCAAAAATCTTTCCATTTTATCGTCTCAATCGCTTAAAGTAATTTTTTAATACAGATCCTCTTTTATTCAAGAGTATCCTATTTGCATTGCAGGCTACTTATCATTTTGAGCGTCATTAGTCCATCATCCGGGATAAAGGTTTTGCAAATTTAATATTTTCTCTTTAATTCCTGTTTTAATTGTAACCGGGTTGTGGGACAGTGATTCGGTCTGCCAGTAATTGGGGGCTGCTTCAATGGATATCCCTTTTTTCTCCATGTAAGGGGCATACCTTGAATGGAAACGATTGTTTCCAAAGCCTTGCACATTGATCCCCCAAGGCGGTTGCAAACCCCCTATACAAGATTTGATTTTAATATTGCCCATGGAGGCAAAAATATCCTGAAGGTTCAAAACTGGATGGAAAAGCATTATACAGAGTTTATGTCTGTTTTAACGCTTGCGGGAAAAGCCGGCCTAGGTGAGCGGATATCTGCCAGAAGATTCAAGAAGGCAACAGGTGATACCCCCCTTGAATATCTTCAGCATCTTTGTATTGGAAAGGCGCGGACACTTCTTGACACAACAGGTAAATCAATTGACGCCATTACCTGGGCAGTTGGATATGAAGACGTGAGTTCCTTCAGAAGGTTGTTTAAAAAGACAACCGGT
>PIVS01000927.1 GCA_003353855.1 Desulfobacteraceae bacterium | reverse complement strand
TCTTAACATTAAAGCGCATGGGAACCAAGGAGATTAACGGAAAAATAACTACATAATTTTTAGATTTTATTGCGGGGGCGCTGTCACGGTTGGAGAAACCCAGTTTACACTATGGGAATTAGGTAACTAACACCGAAACTCCCGAAAATAGATACGGGCAGCTCCACGACGAAGCCAATTCATGCGGTAACCAACCCGCGTAATGGAAGATGGCAAAAGAATTGTTCTTGGTACAAGTGTTTCATTGAGTGAAACTGAGATTCACTGGTGCACTTTTCTGTTGGACCTGAAAAAGAGAGGCCTTAAATCCGCCTCCAAGCTATCCATCGTGGATGGAAACTAATATCCCTGAAGGGATTACAGTATTCTCTGTGCCGGAAAATCAGAGGAAAAAATTACGTTCCACCAACATGGTTGAAAGACTGAATAGGGAGATTAAACGCCGAACCCGGGTTGCCACACTTTTCCCAGATGAAGCATCTCTATTAAGGCTTTATTCAAAAAAAATTATCCTTCCTGGAACTTGCAAATCAGCCGTAGGGCGTGAGATTGATGACACTATATTTTTATGTGCATTTTAAAAATGATTTAAACGACAAGTTCCTTAAAAACGACCGAGACCCTTTAACAAAAGCTGTTTGACATAAAAGGAATCCGACCCGGCAATTTTACAGAAAAAAATTTGCATTATCTCCCTTTATCCTGAAGTCCCTTTAGGACGGCGAGAGATTGTGCAAGTTTGTTTTGTGGCGTTGACATTGTTTTGGCCTATATAGTTAAATGTATGACTATTTGTATTTTTAGGTTATTAAGTTTTAATATTTTTAGGTTATCGCGTCAAGTTGTTTGGGTGCGGTTCTTCTGAAACAAGTCTAAGTAGCTGTATTTAAAGGGGCACATCGTTTTCTTTTTAATTATTTCGATAATTTTGCCAAGATAATATCATTGCAAACGGATATCTCCTTTGATTTTTTAAATCTATCTTCACGAGGTTGTGTGATGACGACCGCTATATGGTGCAATAATTTTTAGCAGAACAATATGCCATATTTTCGTTATGTAAGAATAACGGGAGGTATATGTCATGCAAAAAATAAAGAAAAAAACTTTTTGTGGACGTGATTTTTCAAGCGAAGATATAACACTGATTCAGGATATTGTTGGTACCTTCTCATTCTTTCCCCGTCCGGTTGTGTCGCCGATGTAAATCCAATTGGCAGTTTTATAGCAGGTCCCGGAAAATCGTTCCGTGTCCAC
>PIVS01000370.1 GCA_003353855.1 Desulfobacteraceae bacterium | reverse complement strand
ATTGATTCAAAGACAAAAAAATGTGAATTTGAAGAATCCTACAACTTCTGCTGTTTGACCAGAAATCTTCAATTTTTAGGGGCCTTTGCCTTTCTTTCCCGGGTCAAGGGCAAAAAAAACTTTGAATCCTATATCCCGGATGCTGTTGGGTCCCTCAAATCAATTATCCAGGGTATGGCATCCCTGCCAACCTTGAGCAAACTTGTAAAAAGACTATAAGGAGTCCTTTATGGAAAAAATACCGATAATGATTAACGGACTGCCGGGCAATGTGGCACGCACAATGGCTGTTGCAGGACTTAAAGATGACCGTTTCCTTGTCATGCCCTTCTCCCTGACAGGTGCGGATATTCCCGAAGCCGCCGTAATGGTGGATGAAATGGAGTTTTCCCTTGTTAAACCGGATAAAAGGGATGAAAAAATAAAAGATATTTTCTCCCAATATCCCTTTTTCATCGCCGTTGACTATACCCATCCCAGTGCAGTAAATGGAAATGCCCGATTTTACATCCGAAATAATATTCCCTTTGTCATGGGAACCACCGGGGGAGACCGGGAAGAACTTGAACAAACCGTACACCAGGGATCCTCACCGGCTGTCATTGCCCCCAACATGGCCAAACAGATTGTGGGGCTCCAGGCCATGATGGCCTATGCCGCCCAAACATTCCCCGGCCTCTTTTGTGGGTATTCCCTTGAAGTAAAAGAAAGCCACCAGCAGGGCAAGGCTGATACCTCCGGTACTGCCAGGGCAATGGTGGGTTATTTCAACGACCTGGGCACCGATTTCAATGTAGAAGATATCAAGCAGGTCAGGGACCCAAAGGTCCAGGAAACCCAGTGGAATATTCCCAGGGAACACTTGTCAGGACATGGGTGGCACACTTACACCCTGAAAGCTACAGACGGCTCTTCCTTGTTTGAATTTAAACACAATATCAACGGCAGGGAGATCTATGTCAGCGGTACCTTTGATGCCGTCCTGTTTTTAAAGGAAAAAGCTCTTTTAAAAGAGAACAAAAAACTACTTTTTACCATGATTGATGTCATGAACCAGAACTGATATTCTCCATGAGCCTGTACCTTAAAATTATTCTGATTTTATTTGGCCTGGCCTATCTGATCAGTCCGGTGGATATTATCCCCGATATTTTACTGCCCTTTGTGGGATGGATCGATGACGGAGTTGTGCTCTGGGCAATTTTCCATTTGATTCGATATGGAGAACTCCCCAGGTTTTTCTCTAAAAAAAAACCTGGGGATACTCAAACCTTCTCTAAAAACCAAAAAGGAAAGGCAGATAATCGCAGATCCGACCGGGGAGAGCCCCCACCCGACAGGTCAAGCAAAACCAAAAAAAAAACGTTCAGACCTGCCCATGAAATTTTAGGGGTTTCAGCCAATGCCACAAGGATGGAAATACAGACAGCCTATAAAGAAAAGATAAAGAAATACCACCCGGATAAGGTCTCCCATCTGGGTGAAGAATTCTCAAACCTGGCCAAAGAAAAATTTGTGGAAATCCAAAGGGCATATGATAGGCTGAAAACTGAACTTTAAAACAATTTAAGTTGATAATTTACGCAATAAGCAAAGGGAACCCCATTGATTGATTCTCTTTTGGTCCGTAATCAAAAAATTGAAGTTGAATGGCATTGTTCCGGCGAGTCAAACAAGCCAACCTTGGTTTTTCTCCACGAAGGCCTTGGATGCACCTCATTATGGAAAGAGGAATCAGTGCGGATACCGCTCTAAGAATAGCTCGGTATTTTGGAATGTCTGTTGACTTTTGGACGGGAATTCAGGTTCACTATGATACTGAAATAGCCAAAATGCAGTTGGGCGACAGAGTAAAAACCGAGGTCAAGACATTTAATCCTGCTGCTTGATTTCATCCAAATCAAAATTTAGATGCAATCACCATGTGGTCCGCCCGATTAGAATTGACAAATCCATGAATCTTTGAAATATAAGAACATTTTGATAATCCCTGTACAAAGGAGTATGCCTTGACCGGAGTAAGTGAAATTCTTGTCTTAATCCTGCTGATTTCCGGCATCCTGATTCTTCCAAGAATATTCAAACCAGCCCCCAAAGCAGTTCAGGGTAAAAAGAAAAGAACTCTATCGAAAAAGAAAAGAGCCGGCGTTGTAGTATCCGTTCTTATCCCCATCACTGCCGCCATGGTATTAAAGCCCTGGAACGGCAACCTTGTCCTCTTTGTTTCCATTGGTATTATTCCAGTGGCCCTGGCCTGGGCCATGGTCTGGATTCTTTCCGCACAAAAAAAATAAAGTCTTTCCACTTTTTTTCCTTTTTCCATAGAAACCACAACCCCAATATAATTTCATTACTTTTTTTACTATAACCGATTTGATAATACATTTTATTTAATTAATTATGATTCTTGATACAATCTATTTCATGACTACTTTTATTCCGAATGTGTATATGGCAGTTTTGGCCGCAGCTTCACCCTTTCACCTGAGCTTGTCACCGATGAAGTGGATGCCGGTTTTAAAGAGGGGGTCCTGACGATAACCCTGAAGAAAAATAAGACCAAAGAAACAATGAAACAGATCACTATTAATTGATCAGATAAAGAGCAAAAAAAAAGCGCATCCCGGGTTGGTACTAAACCCACCCGGAATGCGCTTGATTTTTATGCATATGCAATACTATTTTTTAGTGATGAGACTCTCCACTGTCGTTCATGGTATCAATGGCCGCCTTTACAATGACATAAGTCATACCGGCTCCAAGGATGGAGAGGGCATACCAGAGCCCACCCATGAAAACAACATGGCTAATGTCCCAGACCCATTCAAAGCTAAATGGAAACATACGTTTTCTCCTTTTTGTTTATTGCTCTACCTCGGACCGATTAAGCTCCCTTTCCTGGGGGAACACAGGCAAATACCGGTAGGTAATGGCAATGAGAATAATACCATAGGCAACCGGCAGAACGGTGGTGGCCACTTCCTGCCAACTGGGGATATAAAGGGCCCAGGTGTCAAAGGACATCACAGGTACTGCCATGACCTGGAGCACCATAACCCATCTGTTCAGACAAACACCGATAACCCCAAGAACGATTGCGATAAATCGCATTCTAGGATTTTCCCGTGTGCTCTTGTTGAGCAGGAGAATTCCGGGAACCACACCGCAGACAAGGATTTCAGCAATCAAAATCCAATACCCGTAAAATGAATTATTGGTATAAAAATGACTCATTTTAAAACCAAGGTTTGGAGCTGTAACAGTTGCCCAGTATATGGTGTCAATGATTTTGGCTATTATGTAGGTGGTGATCATCCAGCCGGAAATCTTGGCCAGCAGATGCACGGTTTTGTCACTGACCAGTTTTTTGCCTGTAATAGCTTCTGTTATCTTGGTCACAAGCAGGGTGAAACAGGGACCAAAAGCCGCCGCAGACCAGGTATACAAAAAAAATGTCCAGGGCCAGATCAGCAGTCCTTCCCGGACTGCAAAGGGACGGCCGTACATGACACCGGCCACTCCACCCAAAGATCCTTGATGGAAAAAGGAAAGAAAGGCACCGGTGGCAGCAAAAATAGCCATCACCCCATGCATGTTATGGGCAAGGTGATGGAAAAACGGCACCTTGTTGGCCTGTCTGTTTTCTAAGATGTTGGGGATAAACTCAATGGTCAGAACAGCAAAGTAACAGGACAGACAAAAGGCCACCTCGGTGAGCATGGAGTGAACATTTGCATGCCAGAAAATAAACCAGCCGCGCAAAGGCTGTCCAATATCAATGGCCAGGATCAACAGGGCGGAACTATAACAGATAAACCCTATGATAACGGCAAAGTTAATGATATTTTTCAGTTCATCCACTTTAAAAATATATTTGAGCAATCCGGTAAAAAATGCCCCGCCCCCAACGGCGATGACGGCAAGATCGGCCCAGATCCACAGGGCAAATCCGTAATAGTCGTTCATATTTGTCTGGTTCAAGCCTTTAAACCAGCAAAGAAACATGGCATAAACGCCCCAGAGAACCACGGCTCCGACAATGCTGATTCCAAACATAAACTTTGGAAATGAGCAGCGCTCAGCCCCTTCAGGTATTAATGCAGAATCCATATTTAATTACTCCTAACATAGGTTTTGGATATTTTACTCATGGGATGAAGATCCATAATGATTCTTAACCTTATCCCATTCACCATCGAGATAATTGTCCCCTGCTTTTCTGACCCATTCACGCTCGGACAGGTAGTAGATCTTGGTATTGGTGCCCAGACGTTCAAGCAGCCTGAAAACCTTGGGGTTTCTTGACTTGCCCACCACATGTTTGTTCAAGGGGTCGGGATGGGGATCGGGTTTGACAATCTGGTGAACCTGGTGGGAGGGGTCATTCAAATCACCGAACACAATGGCACCGGCAGGACATGCCGTGGTACAGGCAGTCTGGTATTCACCCTCTTCAATGCCGTCACGATCTTCAGCATAGGCTTTCTCCCTTGCCAGTTGATATCTGTGGTAGCAGAGACTGCATTTTTCAACCACCCCCCGCATCCGGGGCGATACATTGGGACTCAGGTAATTTTCCATACCTTCGGGCCATTTGGGATCCCACCAATTAAAATACCTTGCATGGTAGGGGCAGGCCCCCATGCAGTACCGGCATCCAAAACACCTGGTATAAATCTGGCTGACAATGCCTGTGTCATAACCGTAATCGGTTGCCGTTGCCGGACAGACAGAAACACAGGGGGAATGCCCGTGGCCTCCTTTTCCCTCGCAATGCTGACAGGGTCTTGGCATATAGACAACTTGAGTATCAGGAAAAGATTTACCATTGGTCAGCTTATAAACGCGCATCCAGGTGATACTATCCTTTTTGCGGGATTCATCCTCCTTGAAGGGAACATTATTTTCCGACATGCACGATACCATGCAGGAGCCACATCCCGTGCATTTGTCCAGATCAATAACCATTCCGAACTTATGTGCTTTTTTATCTTGTATCATCAGAACCTCTTAAGATTTTTATCCATGTAATTTATGCCTTGGAAATTTTAGCTTTTATGCCAAAGGCAGCATCCAGTCCTGAACCAGA
>PIVS01000926.1 GCA_003353855.1 Desulfobacteraceae bacterium | reverse complement strand
GCCGGCAACCACATCCGCCCCATACCGGTCAGCATATTTGAGGATCCGGCTCATGTGATATCCGGCAGCGCTGCGCTTTGTGTTTTTCAAACCGTCAAAATAAAGGCCTGCCACATCTCCCAGCCGCAAAAATGCATCCTTTAGCAATTGGCTTTGGCCTGTCATTTTTTTGTATGTTCTTTCATGTTCCGGCAGTACTTGCCTGTCCTCATCCGTATAGACGTGACGGCAGTCCATTTTATCTCCAAACCATATTTCCAGATGGTTCCGGAACAGACGAACCTGTACCAGTTTCCCGATCAATTCAGGACTGGCAGAATATCTTTTCTTGTTGATGGCCACGCAAAAGTCGATATTGATTCGCCGTTCCACTTGTTTAAAAAATTGATCCGATTTATTCCACGGTACAGGTTTGAGCAAGCTTTTTTCCCGGGCCAACCGGTCTTGCGGCCTCTCTTTTGTGGTGCCATGGATCCGAACATTGGCCGTGTTGGCCCGCCAGGCATCTGCCCTGGTGTTGAGGTCCTCAAGGTCAATGAATTCTCGACCACTCAGGAAGTTATTTTCAATATAGTGAAACATCCTTTCTACCTTACCGTGCCTTTCTTTTCTGCCGGGCAAAAGGATCTTCACTTCAAAATCATACTCTTTGGCAAATCGTCCAAAGACAGGATTGATCCAGACCTTGCCGGGGCCAGTATACCGACCGACGGTGGTCATGTTGTCATAGGTTATCTTATGGGGGACGGCATCTATTTCTGCAAAGGCCTGTTCATGGAGCTTGATCACAGAGTCAATGGTCTCATTGGTGAAATGGTTTATATAAAGGTATCGGCTGTAGCACAAAACAATAGAACCTGTATGGACGATTTCCCGTCTGCCGCCGATATAAACATTATGAGGGCTCCAGTCCATCTGCGCTTCGTCTCCCGGGGCATGGTCTATGGGCGGACGGGGTATTTTTGTCTGCCGGGGACGGATAGTCCGGATATACCCTTTGAGTATGGAGTAACCGCCCTTGTACCCCAGTTGTCTGATTTCCTTCAATACACGGACAGCACTCAACCGGTCTTGTGTTACAAGGTAACAAATTTTTGCCTTGAACGGATCCAACTTACTTTTACGAGGCCGGATATTCGGTGCATTGGGTAAAGACCTTTGGCAGCCCAAGGCACTGCGGATGGCCTTTCGGCTGTGGCAGGTCACCTTGGCCGTTTGCCGGATTGAGGCGGTTTGTTTAAATACCGTTCTGATTTTT
>PIVS01000925.1 GCA_003353855.1 Desulfobacteraceae bacterium | reverse complement strand
TTTCTTTTTTACCTGGTGAATAGTCTTTGAAGTATCGATGATATCTTTAAGGCCGGGGTTCTCTTTAAATAATTGCTGCATGAGCCTGTATGCTTTTACATTGGGAAGGGTATGTTTCAGTTCATTTAAAAAGGGCACAATATTGACTCTTTGCATTTTAAATTATTGTTAAAGACTTAGAGCGGAATTTATCAGAAAACAAAACCTATGTCAAAAATCACAACAGAGGAAATCCTTTGTCGCTTTTTTTAAGCAGATCAATATCGGTCATCGGCTTTTGACTAGCCGTCTAATTGCTCCATGATCATGGGCGGGTTGCGCTGGCATGGAAGCTGTTGGGGTCGGCCACCACGTAATACCTTGGGTCGTCGATCTCTTCCTGGATGATGGCGCTATATTTTTTATCCGACCGGTTCAACAGTTTTTTACAATCGCAGCTCAGGTGTTTGAGGGTGATCTGTTTCCCTTCTTTTTCATATTTTTCCACGATTCCTGAGATGGCTTCAATCCCCGAGTAGTCCGATACCCGTGATTCTATGAAATCAATTTCCACATTTTCAGGATCCCCCTGAACGTCGAACTTGGATACAAACATCTGGGTGGACCCGAAAAACAGGGGGCCCCAGATTTCATACACCTTGGTGCCGTCAGCTTTGGTTTTTTTCCGGGCCCGGATTCTCAGGGCGTTTTCCCAGGAGAAGACCAGGGCAGACATGATGATGCCAATAAAGACTGCCACAGCCAGGTCAAAGGTTACCGTGAGAATTGATACTGATATCAGGACCAGGGCGTCTGATTTGGGAATCTTGTGCATGATCCTGAGGCTGGACCAGGCAAAGGTGCCGATGACCACCATGAACATGATGCCGGTGAGGGCGGCAATGGGAACCTGCTCTATGTAAACCGATCCGAAAAGGATGAAACCCAAAAGGGACAGGGCTGCCACAATACCGGAAAGCCGTCCCCGGCCGCCGGAGTTCACATTGATGATGGACTGGCCGATCATGGCGCATCCTCCCATGCCCCCGAACAGGGCAGTGACGATGTTGGCCAATCCCTGGGCCACGCACTCTTTGTTACTGTTTCCGCGGGTTTGGGTGATCTCATCCAGCAGGTTCAGAGTGAGCAAAGATTCTATTATGCCGATGCCGGCCAGGATAACGGCATAGGGAAAAATAAAGGTCAGGGTGGTCATATTCCAGGGGATGAGGGTGAAAAGCTGGGACTGGAACACAGGAAGCCCGCCCTTTAAGCCTTG